>JBEKDQ010000359.1:0-2341 GCA_050014275.1 Desulfobaccales bacterium
CTATTTAGTCGGCACCGCATTTTTCCCAAAACCCAAAGTGCCCCTAATAATTTCAACACATTACCTGCAAAAATCGGCTTTTACTGTAGAACTTGGGTCAAAGTGAAGACAAGCTAGCCCTAATCCATTTTGCGAATTCTCTCAGGCGGGATAATAGCATCAATACCCAAAAAATCAATATGATTCGATGCCCCTCTGGCCTCTCTTCTGCCTGGGTTGAAAGGATTACCTCGCAGGTTTCGGGGTTCAAATCCCCGCGTGCCTACCATAGATTTTCAGGGGTTACGGTGAGAGGCCGTAACCCCTTTTTCAGTTTGGTGAGCCGGCCGCGGTCGTGGGGCCCAAACGGGCTAGTCCACAAACAACAGCGGCAGGCGATCGGCCACCACCAGCCCCCGGGAGGTGGCCGCCACCCTGCCGTTGGTTAAGCGCAGCAACCCCGCGGCCTGCAATCGGGACAGGACCGGGCCCCAGCCGGACTGGCTCTCAATGACTTCCAGGTCAACCCCTTCCCGGGTGCGGAAGCCCAAATAGAGGGTTTCCAGGCGGACCTGTTCCGGGGTGAGGGCTTCCCGGCCGGCCAGCGGCGCCCGCTCCGCCGCCAGGGCGGCGGTATAACCCGCCAGGCCGCGGTGATTCCACCAACGGCGGCCACCCTGAAAGGAGTGGGCCGCCGGCCCCAGCCCCAGGTAAGGCAGGCGCTGCCAGTACTTCAAGTTGTGCCGGCAGAAATACTCTTCTCCCCGGGCAAAATTGGCCACCTCATACTGGAGGTAGCCACGGTCCTCCAGAAACTCGCAGGTGAGCAGGAACAAGGTCCGTTGGGCTTCTTCGTCCGGGAGGGCGATCTGGCCCCGGGCCGCCCGCCGGGACAACGGGGTCCCCGGGGTCATGGTCAACTGGTAGCAGGAGAGATGCTCCGGGGCGCAGACCAGGGCCTGCTCCAGGGTCCGCAGCCAGGCGTCCGCTGTCTGCCCCGGCAGGCCGTAGATCAGGTCCAACCCCAGGTTCTCAAAACCCGCGGCCCGGATCAGCGAAAGGGCCGCCAGGGTCTGGGCGGCCGTGTGCCGCCGCTTCAGGAAGGCAAGATCCCCATCATTAAAGGACTGCGCTCCCAGGCTCAGGCGGTTGGCGCCCAGGTCCCGCCAGAGGCGTAGTTTCTCCCGGTTGACATCATCCGGATTGGCTTCGAGGGTGAACTCGGTCTCGGAAGCAAAAGAGAAATGGCGGCGCAGGGTTTTTGTAAGATGAGTAAGCTGCGCGCTGGTGAGCAGAGATGGCGTGCCGCCGCCCAGATAGATGGTATCAAAAGTGGAAAACTGACCGCGGTAAAGCCGGGCCTCCTGTTCCAAGGCCTTCAGGTATGCGGAGATCAGATCGGGAGAAGTGACGGAGTAGAAATCGCAGTAGGGGCATTTGGTCTGGCAGAAGGGAACGTGCACGTAAAGACCTGGGACAGGGACCAGGGCCCAGGGATCAGGGTTCAGGCAGTTAGGGCTTTGGCGCATAGAAGAAGACAACATCGCGGGCTATTTCCAGACTGCATGCAACCTTGATTGAATCCTTACCTAACTCCAAAGCCTTTTCCAACTGCCTCTGTTTCGGTTCGATTCAAGGCCGGCCAGCCAGATTTGTCCGATGCTGGTAGAATATGTAAACATCGCCAGACTTTGCCGCCTCCCAAATGGCTTTTGCTTCCGATTCAAGGACATGATCCAAACTTGGGTTTTGAGGCTCAAGCCGGGTATCCGGGTCCAAAAATACCACACATGTTTCTTCCTGAAACTTTGAAAGGAAATTTTTGACAGACTTCAAGTAGCTGCTTCGGTCATTAAAAAGATTATCGAAAACGGCAACTTGAATTTCGGAATTAATTTTTTGGATTTTTCGCAGATCGCGAAAATGTGAAAGGACCTCTTGCGGTATCTTGTGCTCCTTGCCATCTATTGCAACTTTTGGAAATTCGCTAGCCCGATAGAAGGCAAGCTGCAGGATTCTACGAGCCTTGTAAATCTCTGCAAGGCGATGCAAAACGGCCCATTTAACCAAATCGCGATTGTCGGAGTAAAACTTATCTCGCATCGGATATCTTCCGACCCCTCTTATTAATGGGAGTGGAAAAGAGATTAAATTCCCCCTCACCCTAACCCTCTCCCCCATCGGGGGAGAGGGGATAAATAAGAAACCCCATTATGCTCCCATTAATAACTCTGGCCCAAGTTCTACAGTCAGTTTTTTAAAATATAGTGATATCAAATAGTTGTATGGACGCGATTGTCTTTCGGCACCACATTTTCCAGGTGTCTGACCGGGGGTGGGAGGCTGACCCCCACGGCCTGGC
>JBEKDQ010000360.1:0-2308 GCA_050014275.1 Desulfobaccales bacterium
CGTTGCCCTCGGCCCGGATGAGGCATTCTCCGGAAGATTCGCAAAAGGCCAGGCCGAACTTGGCCCCCGGCACGGCGCCCACCAGGATTTCATAGAGGTCCTCCACGGTCTTAAGGAAGTGGCTCTGACCCAGGATAATATTGGCCCCTTCAGGGATAATCAGCTTGACCAGCTTCAATTCCATGACCCACCTCGCGGTCCCCCAACCGGAAATTCTTTCCGATCAGGGGATTTTTATGGTATTATACGTCTGTTAAGGATGGGGGACAATATTATCGGGGGAAAATGGCCGAAAGGGGCTAAGGCCTATGGCTGCCGCTCCATTTTCGGGTTATTTCTTTTTTTCCCCTGGCCTAGTCCTTCTCCCCAGCGTCTCAGTATCAGGAGTTCCGGCCATAAAGAAGGTTTTCTTCATATTCCAGCTATTGCTGCTGTTGGCGCGGCCCGCCGGGGCGGTGGTGAAGATTGGCCTCTATTTACCCATGACCGGGGCGGCGGCGGCCATGGGCCAGATGGTCTGGGAAGGGGTGCAGACGGCGCACCAGATGCAGCCCCAACTGTTGGGCCAGCCGGTGGAGCTGGTGCTGCTGGACACCCGCAGCGACCGCATCGAAGCGGCCAACGCCGTGAGCCGCCTCATCGAAAGAGACAAGGTGGCGGCCATCCTCGGTGAAGTCATCAGCAGCGACACCCTGGCCGGGGTCCCCATCGCCGAGCGGGCTGGCATCACCAACCTCAGCCCCACGGCCACCAGCCCCCTGGTGACCCAGGGCAAACGCTTCGCCTTCCGGGCCGCCTACGTGGACGACCTCCAGGGCAAGGTGGCGGCCCGCTTCGCCTGGGAGAATTTGCAAGCCCGGCGGGTGGCGGTGCTCATCGACCAGGCCCAGGATTATTGCGTGGGCCTGGCCAATTTTTTCATCCAGGAGTTTAAACGCCGGGGGGGCGAAATCGTCTCCACCAGCTACATACAAACCGGCGACCAGGATTTCAGCGCCCAGATTTCCGCCCTGAAGTGCCAGAATCCGGATTTGATCTACGCCCCCAACTACTATGCCGAAGACGCCTTGTTGGCCAAGCAGCTCAAGGACCTGGGGGTGCAGACCCCGGTGCTCACCGGCGACGGGGCCCAGGTTCCGGAACTCATCAGCATCGGCGGCCAGGCGGTCAACGGCATGTATTTCACCGCCCTGTTCCACCGCCAGGGGATCCGCAGCGAGCTGGGGCGCCAATTCCTGGCGGCCTATGAACAGACCTACCATAAGCAACTGGACGCCTTCGCCGCCTTGGGCGGCGAGAGCTACTTCCTGCTGGCCGCGGCCATCAATAAGGCGGGGGACCTGGACGGCGCCAAGATTGCCCAGGCCCTGGCGGAAACCAAGAATTTCCCGGGAGTCACCGGCTCCATCACCATGGGCCCGGACCATAACCCCATCAAGGGGGTGACGGTGATCAAGGTGGAAAACGGGAAGTTTATTTATCAGACGACGATTAATCCATAGACCGCCGATGAACGCTGATGAACGCTGATGAAATCCATAAACGCCGACAGGAGTTGGACGGCGTTACGGAAAAAATCATCGGCTGCATTTATAGAGTTAGCAACACCCTGGGAAGCGGCTTTTTGGAAAAAGTCTATGAAAATGCCCTGGCCATCGAACTTAGAAAAAGTGGATTGAAGGCACAACAGCAGCATGGCATTCAAGTTAAATACGATGGCGCCATAATAGGAGAATTTGCTGCTGATTTGTTAATTGAAGAGAAGGTTATTATTGAACTGAAGGCAGCGAAAGCTCTTGATGAAGTCCATATGTGTCAATGTTTAAATTACTTGAAGGCAACCGGTCTTTGCGTATGCTTGCTGGTAAACTTCGGCAAGCCCAAGACTGAAATCAGGCGCATTGTGAATGACTTTTAATCTGCGTCCATCGGCGTTCATCGGCGGTGGAAAATAATGGATAACAAACAACCACCCCTATTCTCTATGGAAACCCGCGCCGTACCCATCAATATCGAGGATGAGATACGCAAATCGTATCTCGAATACGCCTTGAGTGTCATCATCGGCCGGGCCCTGCCGGACGTGCGCGATGGTCTCAAGCCGGTGCACCGCCGCATCCTCTTCGCCATGTCCGAGGGTGGCAACGATTGGAACCGGCCCTATCGCAAGAGCGCCCGCATCGTCGGCGACGTCATCGGTAAGTACCACCCCCACGGCGACACCGCGGTCTATGACGCCATCGTCCGCATGGCTCAGGACTTCTCCCTGCGCTACCCCCTGGTGGACGGCCAGGGCAACTTCGGCTCC
>JBEKDQ010000361.1:0-2304 GCA_050014275.1 Desulfobaccales bacterium
AAACCTGGGCGGCGACTACTTTGATAAGCTCAACAAAAACCGGCTGCTCCCTTTCCTTCTCAAACGCATTAAAGACCTAGGCTACCAAGTAACCCTGGAAGCCGCATGAGGAACTTTTCGAAGCAGAAAATTGGAAACAATCGCTCCTGAGCCTTCGACCCTCCAAAAATATATAGAATTACGCATATTTATGGTGCGCAGTGCGCACCCTACATGAAAACTTGCGTTGCCTGTCCACTGCCAGGTCGTGCAAGATGGATGAGGGCGGAACCTGCTGCGCTCCAGAGCGAACCCAACAAAAAATTAGGGGACACGGCTTAGACCGCGCCCCCAATAGGCGGCGGTTCAGAGCCGCTCCAGCCCGGCCTTATCTCATACGGCCGGCAATGACCCGACGGGCCACGTTAATGGGGATGGCAAAACTGATGCCCTGGGCCCCCTGGGCCATCATGGTATTGATGCCGACCACCCGGCCGTCGATGTCCAGCAAGGGGCCGCCGCTGTTGCCGGGGTTGATGGAGGCATCCGTCTGGATGAAGTCGCTGTATTGACCGGTGCCCAGACCCCGGCGGCCGGTGGCGCTGATAACACCCACGGTCATGGTGTGCTCCAGCCCGTAGGGGCTGCCGATGGCGATGGCCCACTGGCCCACCTGCAATCTTGCGGAGTCCCCCAGGGTCGCGGGCTTCAACCCCTGAGCCTGCACCTGGACCAGGGCCACGTCAAACTGTTTATTGTAGCCTACTAACCGGCCCCGGAGTTCGCGGCCATCAAAGAGTTTCACCTGAATCTCCTGGGATCCGGCCACCACATGGCTGTTGGTCAGGATATAGCCCCTGGCGTCGATGATAATCCCGGAGCCCTGCCCCACGTGGCGAACGGTGCGGCCCCCGCCATATTCCCGGAACGTCCCTTCATAGGGGGTACCCCGCCAGAAATCCTGCGGGGGCCCCGAGGGCTTAGTCTGGACCACTTTGACGGCCTTCAGGCTAACCACCGAAGGCATCACCTCTTGGGCCACCCGGATAAAGTCGGATTGCAGCCCCGTGGCGGCGGAGGCGGCTGCCGCCGGGCTGGGCCCTGGCGGCCCCATCCCCGCGGGCGCGGTTAGAGCCAGTCCCAGGGAGAACAAGATCAAGAAGCAACACTTGCGCATGGAAGTCTCCGATTAATGGAAGAATTTCCAATAAACTGGCAATAATATGATCATAACTCTAGTCCCCGGAAGCGTCAAGTTCAGGGAGTTGCCGGACCACGCAGGCTATCCGCCTTGGCGGCTCTCTTTGCTTTTTTTCTTTTTTTCGCTTTTTTGGCTAGAAGCTATTGCAAAACCTGATTTCACTGTCATCCTGAACGAAGTGAAGGATCTCAAGTCACTAAAAATACGAGATTCTTCGCTGCGCTCAGAATGACATTTTTGGGCAGACAGGGGTTTTGCAATAGCTTCTAGTGTCATCTCTCAGATTTTCCTTTAATAAAAAATGTTCTTCATCTTTTGCCTTTTAAGATGTAGCCATAAGCTTAAGCTCGCGAAAATCCTTAATAAAATGAGTGCAGGCTAAAGCCTGCATGTAGTTACCGGAACATGTCGATATTTTTAAAGGTATTTCTGAAACATGACATTAGGTCAGCAGCAAAGGCGGCGCCTCCGGCCGCGGGCCGATGACCTCCAAGACCTGCCGGGGGATCATACTTTCCGCCAGGGCCAGGAAAGGCAAGCCCTGGCCGCTGGTAGCGTTGCGCAGGCCGGCGTCCCCGCCGATGGCCAGGCAGACGGCCGGCGCACCTATCCGCTGGCGGGTCCAGAAGACCCTGAGGGGGCAGGGGCCTCCGCCACCGGGGCCTTGCCAGCCAATTAGGGTGTGGCTCTCCCCGTCGGGGTAATCCAGGACCAGGGTCTCCCCCCGCCAGATGGGGGAGAGCACCTCCAACCCCAGCCGGGGCAGGCCTTCGGCCACGTTGCCGCCCGGGGTCACTTCATATTCCAAGATAAAAAACAGGGTTCCCATAATGGACTTTTCCTTTTGTTGGAGAGGGCCCCGCCCAGTAGTGTCCGGCGATGTTTTTGCTAATCTTCCGTTAAGATAGGCCGCCAAATCTCCATCTCTTTAATTAAATCATGGAGTTCTCTTGATTTTTCCCCTCTCCCCCAATAGGGGAGAGGGCAGGGTGAGGGGGGAGTAATCAGTACCCACCCCTCACCCCAACCCTTGTATCTTAGTTTAAGATACGCTTGATTGTGAATGGTAGTCAAAGTTAATGTTGACAAGAGACATGGTGGTTTCCTGGGCTAGGCCTGGGGCA
>JBEKDQ010000362.1:0-2292 GCA_050014275.1 Desulfobaccales bacterium
CACCACCGCCACCCCCGGGAGCCGCACCCGCGCTTCCGGGTCCGGTTGTTTCTGTCCCTTCATGGCCCTAATTTAACATATCCGGCCGGTAGTGTCGGGCAACAAAATTTGCCTGAAGAACCTGACAATTTCTCACAGCTAAAATCTAGACCATTGTAATTTCAACGATATCAACATATTATACCGATGCAAACAAATCCCCCCTCCCCCGAGCTCATCATTCCCACAAGTGGGATTGGGACGCCCGCCCCACGCGAAAAACCCCTAATCCCCTAAACCTTATGGTAATGATGAGTCCCCCTGAGAAAAGGGAGTCGCTGCCAGGCCAGCCGGCCCTTGCCAGGGGATTTGGCAGTATTATAATTCAGTATTATAATTAATAGTAACGCAGGTCGAAGTAAGCTGCCGTCGATCTGTAGGCGGCTATGTTCAGGATTTACTGGTTCATTTTAGCTGCATGCGGTGCGCAGCGCCCTCGGCGCTCTAGCAACGGTGTTCTTCGTTTGGGCGGCGAATTAGGGGTCTGGTCCAGATCACAGGATAGGGCTGGACGACCAACCTGGAAAAACTATGCACATTGACAGTTATGAATTCGGCGTCGTGATCATCGATGGCCAGAGCTACCGGACCGATCTGCTCATCTGGCCGGGCCGCATCAAGCACGATTGGTGGCGCCAGGAGGCCCACCTGCTGCAATTGCCCGACGTGGCCGAGGCCCTGGCGGCCGCCCCCCAGGTGCTGGTGGTGGGTACCGGCGCTTACGGCCGGATGGAGCTGGACCCGGAGTTGGTGCCTTACTTGCGGGAGCGGGGGATCGAGCTGGTGGCCAGGCCAACCGGGGAGGCCTGCCAGCGCATCAATGAACTGGACGGCAAACGCCTCCTGGCTGCGGCTCTGCACCTCACCTGTTGAAGATCGCGGCTGGACTCCTTGAAGATCATCGATTGCCACCTCCATAGCGGCGTCCAGAACGTCTCCTGGCGTTGGCAGGAGATTGAGGCCCTGCTGCGAACCGCGGGCATCGGCGGGGCCGGGGTCATCCCGCCGGTGGAAGACGTTTACGACCGCCTCGACCCCAGCTTCACCGATACCCCCGCCTGGCGTGCCTGCCGCCGCCTGGCCCATGCTTATTTGCTGAGCCTTAAGGAGGCCAGCCCGACCAGGCCCGGAGGTGCGGCCGAGGCCGCCGGCCGCCTGGAGATTTATCCCTATTTTTTCGTATGGAATGACTTTGCCTGGGAAGAGCTGGGGCCGGAATACGTGGCCATCAAGTGGCACCGCCATCCCGACGAGCCGAGATATCAATACCACCAGCCCCGCTGCCGGGAGTTTTTGCAGGTGGTGCGGTCGCGCCGCCTACCCATCCTCCTGGAGGAATCCTTCGATAACACCCGGTTTTTCCTGGAGCGTCTGGCCCCCGACCTGCCCGTGGTCATTCCCCATCTGGGGGCCTTGAACGGCGGCTACAGCGCCCTGAGGGCAGCCGGGGCCTGGGACCGCCCCCAAACCTATGCCGACAGCTCCACCGCCGCTCTTCCGGAAATCGAGGATTTTCTGGGACGCTACGGCAGCCGCCGCCTCCTGTTCGGCAGCGACCATCCCTTCGGCCAGCCAGCCACCGAGCTGGCTAAGATTCGCCAGCTCAACCTGCCGCCAGTCCAGGCCGAGGCCGTCCTGGGCGGTAATTTCCGCCGCCTCTGCGGCCTGGGGTGAGGATAAACCAAAAAGCCATTCTTTAATTAAAAATATATTCTCCCGGAACATCGCCAGAACGGAGAATTTTTAGTTTTTTCATCCTTTGGAGAAAATTAGTAATGTCTTCCATTTATCTCTTAAAAAATCTCAGCCCGGACCAAGGATCGTCTCAGGCCCGCAGCATCCGGTCCTTCAATCCGTCCAGCATGGGCTCGAACTGGTCCTGGAGACTGCCGTAGAACCGCCGCCATTCCTCTTGGAATTGGGGGAGATGCTCCGCCTCCATACGCATCTTCTGGCCAGTCTTGGCCTCCATGGCCCGCTGCATCTGGTTGACGCCCTGGGAGAACCTGGCCTTGATCTGCTGCATCGCATTATTGCGGATCTGCAAGAACTGCTGCAATAATTGCTGCAGTTCCCCCTTAAGGCGGGCCATCTCCGGTTTTTGCACCGCCACCAGCATTAGCCCAGCCAGGGCCCGGTCCAGGCGTTCGTCCCCTTCCCCATTCCGGGGCAGGCCGATGTTGCGCAAAAAGACTTCCTTAATGGCGACTCGGGCCGATTCCTGGGCCTGGGGGGGCAGGTCCTTGAGCTCCG
>JBEKDQ010000363.1:0-2291 GCA_050014275.1 Desulfobaccales bacterium
GCTGAGGCCACGATGATGTGGGTGTATTCCCCCATCATGAACAAGGCCCATTTCATGGAGCTGTATTCCGTCTGGTAGCCGGCCACCAGCTCGTTTTCACACTCAATCAGGTCGAAGGGGGTGCGGCCGCATTCGGCTAAGGCGGCAGTCATGAAGAGGAGGAATCCCAGGGGCTGGTAGACGATAAACCACATGGATTTCTGGGCTGCCACGATCTGCACGGTGCTCAGGCTGCCGGCCAGCATCAGCACCCCGATGACCGAAAGGCTCAGGGCCAGCTCGTAGCTGATCATCTGGGCGCTGAGGCGCAGGCCGCCCAGTAAGGAGTATTTATTGTTGGAGGCCCAGCCTCCCAACACCGCGCCGTACACCGCCAGGGAAGAGACGGCAAAGATGTAGAGCAGCCCCACGTTGACGTCGGCGATCACCCCCTGGTTCAGGGCCGCCGCGGTGAGGTCCACCTTGTGTCCGAACAGCGAGATCTCCGGCGGCAAAATGGTATTGGCGAAGGGGATGGCGGCAAAGGGCAGGAAGGCGGTGACTGAGGTGAGGATGGGGGCCATAATGAACAGAACCCGGTTGGCCCCGGGAGGGATGAACTCCTCCTTGAACATCAGTTTGAGCAGGTCCGCCACCGGCTGCAGCAGTCCCCAGGGGCCCACCCGGTTGGGGCCGTAGCGCAGTTGGATGAAGCCCAGGACCTTGCGCTCCATCAGGACCGTATAGGCCACCGCGGTGAGCAGGATCACCATCACCACGCCGATTTTGACGATGCTGAGTAATATCAACAGGGGCAGATTCATCTTCTCAACCTTTTTGGATGGTCACACGCACCAGGTTGGAGTTAAGGGTCAAATCATTGGCCGCCGGGACGGCAAAATGTTCCGGCAGCAAAACCAGGCCAGCGGGCAGGTCCCGGGCCAGGGTGACGGGCACACTCACCTCACCCTGGGAGGAGATGACTCTGGCGGCCTCGCCCTCCGCCAGACCCAGGCCGGCGGCGTCTTCCGGGTTAATCTTCAGACGGGCCCCGGGAGTAACCGCCAGGGTGCCGCAGGGGTGATGCGTGGTATAGGAGCCGGAGTGCTGCAGGGATTTTCCTACCATCAGGGTGAAGGGCCGGCGCCCCGGCAGGCTGAGGTCCGTCTCGAAGGGCACGAACTTGCCCTTCAGGTCCGTCTTAAAATCCGGGCTGGGGATGCTGAGTCTGGGGGTCAAGCCGGCCCATAGGGGCATCTTCGGGGCCAGTTCCCGGAAGATCTCCCTGGGGCTGCCGTATTTCATGGCAAAGCCCATCTTAACCCCAAGCTGGCTGATGATTTGCCAGTCGGGCCGCACCCCGTTGGCGGGCAGCGCCTGGGACAGCAGCCCCAGTTGCCCGGTACTGCTGATGAAAGTGCCTTCCTGTTCGGCGTGGATGGCCACGGGCAACACCACCTGGGCCAGTTGGGCGGTATCAGTGAGGAAAGCATCCTGCACCACGATAAAGGGAATCTTTTTTAAGAGTTTGGTGACTCGACTCCGATGCGGCAGGGTCCGCAGGAGATCGCCTCCCAGAAGATAGAGGGCCTGGGGCGCCATTCCTCCCTCTCCCTTCTCCAGGAGGTCAAGGAGTTCTTCCAGGGTGGGGCCGGCTTCTCGGCGCGGCGGATTCTTGCCCCAGAAAATTTCGGCGGTATCGGCATCCAGGGGGAGATAGCCGGGCAAGCGGTCCGGCAGGACCCCGACCTCGCACACTCCCCGCGTGTTATTTTTCTCTGCCACCGGATAGAGGGCGCTGCCGGGAATACCGGGTTTGCCAACTAATAGAAATAGGTCGGCCAGGGCCATGGCGTTTTGCAGGCCCTTATCCTGTCCGCTGAGTTCGGCGCCGAAGATGATGGCTGGGGCCTGGGCCCCGGCCAACAAGGCCGCCGCTTCCTTGACGAGACTTTCATCCACGCCCGTCTTGGCGGCCACGTCTTTCAGAGTGAGCTTTTTGAGGCTCTCTCTGAGCTCGTCCAGACCGGTGGCCTCCAGCGCCGGGGTCAAGTCGGGGTTGGCGGTGAGCAAGGCCTTGATCAGCCCGGCGATGAGAAGCCGTTCGCTCCCCGGCTTGTAGCGCAGCGACAGGGTGGCGTAACGATCGAACTTGGTCCGGCGGTTATTGGCCACCACCAGTTGGAAGCCGTCCTTTTCCTTGGCTTCGTGGAGCTTCCAGCCCAGGGGCGGCAGCTCCGGGGTGAGGTCGGCGCCCAGCACCAGGATCAGGTCGGCCTGGGGCAGGTCCGCCAACTTGCCCAGCACCGCAG
>JBEKDQ010000364.1:0-2286 GCA_050014275.1 Desulfobaccales bacterium
GCAAGCCGCGACTCCACGCTGGACGCCTCCGTCCGCGCCCAGGCCGCGGAAGCCGTCAGCAGCAAGACCAGGAGACCTATTACAACGGGGCTCAGATTGATTCGCCGGCACGAGATGCAGCACATGGGAGCAAAGTGGACTGGAATACAACGCCGGAGTCAAGCCCGCCTGTATCTACGGGTGCATCACTACTTACCAACCTCCCGTATCGACAGCCTTCCCATTAACCCACCAAGCTGAAGCGGGGTGTTAATGAGAGGCGGTTTATGGGCCTGCAGATTCTGAGCAGCGCCCCGCCGGTCTCCGCGCCTCGGGATGCCCCTGCCACGAACCCGGTCCCCACCGGCGGAGCGGCCAGGCAGACCGGCCAACCCGCCGCTCCCCTCCTGCCAGCATCGCCTTGCCAACACCATAGCGCCGCCGGACCCTCCCCATAGCTTAACTTCCAGTCGGAATGAGCCGAAAGCCCAATGAAATCGAGGTGGTCTCGATTTCGTCGGGCTACACGCTAGGATTTTGGCGGGGCCGCGAAGAGCGGGGCCAAACCCAGTTTTTGTAACTGTTGGTTCATATTCTTAGGGATTTGAGTCATCAGCGCGTGCTCAACCCGCTGGCCCATCCGCAAGGAGCCCAGCCGGATGGTCTGCAGGTGGCGCAGGATGCGCGGAACCTCTTCGGTCTCACCCTTGGCGCGCCATTCCCCGCCCAACCGCGCGCTCAACCAATAAGCCAAAAAGCACAAGCGCACGTGGTTGACCACCCGATCGGGCCGGCGGTGATGCACGGGGCGCACTTCCAGGTAGCTCTTGAGTTCGCAGAAGGCTTCCTCCACGTCCAGCAACCCTTTGTAGTGAGCCAGCACCTGCTCCGTCGCGCAGCGCTCAAAGGGTTCATTGGTGTGCAACAAATACCACCCGTCCTGCTGGGTTTCCTGGGCGATAATCTCTTCCTTGCGTTCCCACCGCAACTGGCCCCCCGCCTCGATCTGATAGGTAAAATACTTGTGGGCCTTGAGCCGTTGCAGACTCCGGCCCACCTGACTGGCGAGCTTTTGCAGGTCCACTTTCTTGCGCTTGACCGCCGCCAGGCGCTTCAACTCCGCTTCGGCTTTGGCGATCCGGCTTTGGCGGCGGTCCTGATCCCGTTGTTGACGCCACGGGCCACCGGCGATCACATAGCGTTTGCCCTGGTGGCTGATCTCCAGGAGCCGCGGGCGGTCGCCCAACTCCAACTGCTTTTCCAGCGCCAGCTCGGAGACCAACGTTTGCAGCGTGGACGCCGAGAGCCGTGTCACATAGCCCAGTTTGGCTTCGGTCATGGCCTCCAGGTTGATCCGGCTGCTCATGCCGCCATCAAAGACGAAGGTCGCTTCGGTGATCCCAAAGCGGCGCCGCAGGGTATGCAAGAGCCCTTGGAGCGTCTGCGTGTCGTTACGGTTGCCCCGCAGGATCGAAACGTGCAGGGGCAGGCCTTCGGTGTCGGTCGCTACCGCCAGGATGATTTGGGGCCGATCGCTTCGGTGATCCCGGCTGTGGCCGTATCGGGCCAAGTGCTCCGGCCCCTTGCCTTCGAAATAGACACTGGTCAGATCGTAGAGCACCAAACGGACCGCTTGGGGGAAGGCGCGCTGGTAGAGTTGCTTTTCCAGGCCCACCCAGTGTCCGGTGAGTTGATCCATCGCGCTGTAGATATCGTCCTCATTAAACGACTCCTTGACCTCCAACCCGCAGGCTTGGGCCAGCCAGGTGCCCTGCGCTTTCTGGGCCAGGGAGAGCTTGGCACAGGGAAAGAGCAGGCGGCTATAAATGGTGGCTTGGAGCAATCCGCGTTGGCGGGCCGAGCCGATGCCTGCAAAGAGCTCTCCCAGACGGAAGCGTGCCCAGCCATCATTAAGAACGGCCAGACCGCCGTAGTCGAGGGCCGCCTCGAGTTGAATCTGGCCGGCGGGAAGGAAGACCTGCCCCTTGAGGGAAGCGGCGATGAGGTCGCGGGTGCCGGGCGGCAGGTCGGTGATGTTGCAGACCGTGCGAGAGCGTGGCCCGCTGGGGAGGCGAAAGGACTCGCGCACCAGATAGGAGACGTAAGTCTTGCCGTTCTGCCGAGAGGATTTGGTGGCTTGCACGAACACGGGCTACATAATAAGGAATGCATGCCATATCGGCAAGGAATACTTTAGTAATAGCCAATATATTACTTGCTACACATTGTGGCAAAACCCCTGCATATATGATGTTTTGCCTCTTTTCTCTAGGAAGTTAGGCTAGGGAGGGCGAGCGTCCTCGAGAG
>JBEKDQ010000365.1:0-2244 GCA_050014275.1 Desulfobaccales bacterium
CCCGGGCCCGGGACAGGGGGGAGCAGTAGGCGGCCTGGATGGCCTCTCCCTTGAGCCATTCCCCCGCCAGCCGGGCTTCTTCCCGGCCGGTGTCGTTCAAGGGGATGTCCCGGGAGCCGCGAAAGATCCTATCCTTGTTCCAGGGGGTCTGGCCGTGGCGCACCAGAATGATCCGGGTCATGTTCCCTCCACTTATGAAAAATATGAAAAATATGAAAAACGGGGCCAAAATTGGGAAATTGGCCCCGTAAGGATTCGCCCTGGAAGGTGAGCGCCCTCTCAGCCGACGTCCCAATTGAGGTAAAAGGTGTTGTCGTAAAGGGTGTACAAAAATCCCATCATCCTGCCCACCCCCGGCATGACCCCTTCCTGGACCCTCCAGTAATTGAGATAAATGGCCGGGATCATGCGGTGCTCCCCGGTTTGGGGGTCGGGGTCGATGTTCTGCCAAACCTCTTTTTTCTCCATGACGCGCCATTCGGTGCCGTATTTCTTGCTGCGCACCAACTGTCCTACTTCGGGGAGCTTCTGCTGCCGTATGATTTCTTCAAACTCTTTTTTCATGGGTCACCTCCAGTGAATAGGGCTTTCTAAGAAAATAAGATTGGGTTGTCAAATATCAAGGGTGGATTTCCTTCTTTTCGCCCTGGTTAAATCTTTCCTAACTCGAGGGGAGGGACTCCTCAACCCGGGCCTTCAATCCCAATAAAGCGCCTTCACCCCGGGAGATTTCGGTTAATCTTTGCTCCATTTCTCCGGCCCGTCGCGCCGCCGCCTGGGCGCTGCTCTGCTTCTGAGCCCTGGCCCGTTCCAATGCCTGAAGAATGCTTTGGATGGTGTCATCGATCCTGGAGAGCCAGTCTTTCCGGAAATCCCGGGTCAATTCCTGGAGTCGCTGCTGGAAATCGTAATGCAGGCGGCCGCAATGTTTATCCACCAATTCAGCCACGTTTTCCGTAAGCTTTTTGAGCAGTAGGCCCTTGGTAAAGGCTCGGGGGAGCAAAGAAGCCACGGTCATTTGCAGGATTTCCAGGCCCACCGGTTCTTCTTTAAATTTGAACCCGAAGCGGCTCTTTTCAGTGAAGGTTTCCTGCGCCGCGAAACCCCGCAGGGAAAAGTCAAAGATCCGGGCGGTCAATTGCGTCAGGCGCTCCAGGATACCATTAATCCGGGCGGCGAACTCCTGCTGGGTGTCGGCCAGCGACAGCGCCAGTTTTTCAACTTCGCGGCGCCGCCAATCCAGGAAGACATCCCGCAACGCCGCGAACAGGTATCCTTCCATCTCCTTCCGCAGGTCGAGGGCCAGGCGGCTTTTCCGGTGGAACTCGGCCTCCACTTCCCGGCGCAGCCGGGCGTCGGTTTCCTGCTTAAAGGCTTCCAGGTCGCGGTTCAACTCCTCCAATAGCCCTTTGACTCGCCCATCCAACAGGAAGAGGGACATCTCCCGTTCCTTCTCCAGGCCCTGCAATTCCTGGTTGAAGCGGGCGATTTTCTCCGCCAGCTCTTTCAGAGGGATGGCGCTGGCCTGGCGTTCCACCTTGAGGGCCAGGGTGGAGTCATTCAGGGCTTTCAGGGCCCCGTGGATACAGGAAATCAGCAATACCCGGCCCTTTTCCTGATAAAGAAACCGGCGCAGGTAATCTTCAAATTGGGGAAGGAGACTGGCAGTCAATATTTCGGAGCCGCCATTGGCCTTGCCTTCCAGGCCCAGCTTGGCGGAGAGCGGAAAGATCATCACCCTTTGGGCTGCCAGGGTGCCGCGCAGGACCTCCGCGGTAAAGTCCAGGGCCTCTTGCCGCTCAGCCTCAGCCACATAGTCGATCTTATTCAGAACGAAGAATAGCTTGTGGGCATATTCCCGGATATCCTTCAAGAAATCCTCTTCGGCGGCGGACAGGGGCGGGTCCACGGTAATCACGAAGACGGCGGCGTCCACCTGGGGGAGATAATTATAAGCGACTTCAGTGTTGTGACTATAGACCGAGCCCACCCCCGGGGTGTCGATGATGCGCACCCCATCCCGGAGATAATCTGAGGGATAGGCGATCTCCACCTCCCGCACCCCTTTATGGTTCCTGGGATTGCCCTTCTCGGTGATATAATCCGCCAATTCCCCCGGGGTAATAACGGTGCGCTGGCCGTTTTGAAAATGGACGCGGATCTCCAGGCGTTCGCCGTAACCCAGGATGGTAACCACCGAAGTGAGGGGGATGATGGACGTGGGCAGCACGGCCTCACCCATCA
>JBEKDQ010000366.1:0-2232 GCA_050014275.1 Desulfobaccales bacterium
CGGATTGGGCCACGGTCAGACCCAGGTGGGAGTCGGCCAGGGTATCACCCAGCCCGGGAAAATGCTTGGCCACCGGCAGGACCCCGCCGGCCAGGTAGCCCTTGATGGCGGCCCGGCTGAAGCGGGCCACCCGTCGCGCGTCCTGGCCGTAAGAGCGGTCCCACAGGGGGCACCTGGGCTCCAGGGATACGTCCAAAACCGGGGCCAGATTCATGTTGATCCCCACCAGGGCCAGCTCCCGGGCCACGCGGCGGGCCAGGGCCTCCACCTCTTTCGGAGTGGCGGCCGCCCCCAGTTTGCGGGCCGCCGGGATCAGGGTGAAGGGGGCCTTGAGGCGCTGCACCGTGCCCCCTTCCTGGTCCGTGGAGATGAGCAGGGGCGGCTGGCCGGCTTCCAGGGCCAGACGCTGTAGATCATGGGTCAGATGCCAGATCTGCTGAGGGGTCTCCAGGTTTCGGGAAAATAGGATGATACCTCCCACCTTGAGGTCCTGCACCATCTCTCGGGCCACGGCATCCACCCCGGGGCCGGGGATCCCCACCATGAAGAACTGGCCGAACGGATGGGTCTGCCGGTCAATCTTTGACCATATCATAAGGCCTTCCTTTCGCTTGCCTGGGTGAGCCGCAGGTTCAGGCGCTGCTAAAAAAAGCTCCGGAAGTAGCGCCGCGTATCTCAGTTTATCAGGATGTCCGCCAGGTGCCAGAATTGCAATTCCCAACCCCGGATGGCGGCCACGGCCCGCAGGTGCAGGAGACAACTGTAATCCAGGGAAACCAGGCCCTGTGCCCCGGTGGCCCGAACCGCCTCCAGGTAGGCCTCGGCCATCTCCCGGGCCAGGTCCGGATGCTGCAGGCTGAAGACTCCGCCAAAGCCGCAGCAGGAGAAGATCGGAGACACCTCCAGGATTCGGAGCCCCGCCACCTGGGACAGGACCCGGGCCGCGCCGGGCAAGACTTGCAGTTGCCGGGCCTTGCAGGAGCGGTGCAGCACCAGGGAGCCTTCCAGGCGGGGAATCCAGGGGAGAGGGCCCCGGCGGTCCAGGTACTCGCTTAACTCCAGGGTGCGGCTCGCCGCGGCCTCGGCCTCCCGGCGCTCCCGGAAAGTTTGCGCCAGTTGCGGATAGTGGCGGCGTACCATGAGGGTGCAGGAAGCGCTGGGACAGAGGATGGTATCGGCGCCCGCGAACACTCGCAGATAATGGCGCAGCAGTCGGCGGGCGGTGGCCGGGTCGCCCAGGGTGTGGGCGAACTGGCCACAGCAAGTCTGGTCTTCGGGATAACCAAAGGAGATCCCCAAGCGCTCCAGCAAGGTCGCCACCGCGGCCGCGGTGTTACAGGCGCATTGGTCCAGAAAGCAGGGGATAAAGAGCTTCAGGGCCAACCGAGCCTCCTGGCTGCATTTTCTACCATAAATCCCCAGGAGAGGGTAGGGGGACCTGCCCGCGGCGGTGGCGGGGTTTACCCCAATGGGTCCGGCAAGGATCTTGCCTTATCCTGGCAAAAAGCCGGTAAACCATCCAGCACAGGATTCTGGGCAGCGCCCCTGCTGGCAGCCTGTGCCACGGTCGCCCGCTGCCTTCCGTCCCCCCGCCCCTTGACAGCCCCGGAGCGGTTTAATAGAATGAAGCCGAAATCCCGGACAATACAAGAGCTTGAATGAAAAGGGAATTTTCTCTTTGTGAGTGACGCCCCGACCCAGATTCTGGTAATCGACGACGACAAGGCCATGCGGGACGCCTGCTACCAGATCCTTTCCCGGCAGGGCTACCAGGTGGAACTGGCCGCCGGCGCCCGCCAGGGCCTCACCTTACTGGAGCGCAGTTCCTTCGACGCCATCCTCCTGGACCTGGTGATGCCGGACCTGGATGGTCTGGAGACCCTGAAGAAGATCAAGGCCCTGGACCCGGAGGTGGAGGTGATCATCATCACCGGCTACGGCACCATCCAATCGGCGGTGGAGACCATCAAGGCAGGGGCCTTCCATTTCCTCAGCAAGCCCTTCGTTCCCAATGATCTGCGCAATCTGGTAAACCGGGCCCTGGAAAAGCGGCGCCTGGACCTGGAGAATCTTTATCTGCGCCAGGAGTTGAAGTCCAAGGATGATAAAAGTGTCCTGGTCTATGAGAGCGACTCCATGGCCAGGGTCATGGACATGATCACCCGGGTGGCCCCCACCGGTTCCACCGTGCTGATCACCGGGGAGTCCGGGACCGGCAAGGGCCTGGTGGCC
>JBEKDQ010000367.1:0-2231 GCA_050014275.1 Desulfobaccales bacterium
CCAGGACGCCCTGTTCAACCGGGATGGCCTCTACGGCACCTCCTACGGCAATTTCGAGGATAATGCGGAGCGCTTCATCTTCTTCAGCCGGGCGGTGGTGGAGATGATGGAGGCCCTGGAGATGGATCGCGACATCTGCCATTGCCATGAATGGCAGACCGGCCTGGTGCCCGTCTATCTGCGAACCCTTTACGGCGAGCGGCCGCGGTTCCAGCGGATGGCCACGGTCTATACGGTCCATAACGTGGGCTACCAGGGCCTTTTTTCTTCCTATGACCTGCCTCTCACCGGTCTGGGGTGGGAGCTGCTCTCCCCCAAGACCCTGGAGTTTTATGGCCATCTCAACTTTATGAAAGGCGGTTTGGTGTTCGCCGATCTCCTCAATACGGTAAGCACCAGGTACCGGGAAGAGATCCAGACTCCGGAATATGGTTTTGGACTGGAGGGCCTCTTCCGGGAACGGACCCGGGAGCTTTACGGCATCCTGGAAGGGGTCGACTATCTTCGCTGGGATCCCGGCCAGGATACCTTCCTGGAAGCCCATTACGACCGGGAGCACCTGGATGGAAAAAAGGCCTGCAAGATCGCCCTGGAAAAGCGCTTAGGCCTTAACCTTCAGCCGGACCAGCCCTTATTGGGCATGACTACCCGGTTTTTTGAGCGCAAGGGCATCGACTTGGTGGAGAATATCCTGGATGACTTGATGGCCCTGCCGGTTGGCTTCGTTATCCAGGGTACCGGGGAAGAGCGTCACCAATATCTGCTTCGTGAGATCGCTAACCGCTATCCCGAGAAGATGGGGCTGGTCATCGGTTACTCGGAAGAACTGACACACCAGATTATCGCCGGGGCCGACATCTTTCTCATGCCCTCCCACTTCGAGCCCTGTGGCCTGGACCAGCTCTACTGTCTGCGTTATGGCACCATTCCGGTGGTGCGGGCTACCGGCGGCCTGGATGAGACGATCCAGGAATATGATCCCCAAAGCGGAGCGGGCACCGGCTTTAAGTTCTCAGGCTATACCCCGGCGGAACTCATGGTTGCGGTACGGCGGGCCCTGGCCCTTTATCAAGACCGGCCGGCCTGGGAGGCGTTGATGCGGCAGAACATGGCCCTGGACTATTCCTGGATTAATACCGCGGGCCCCAAGTATGTAGAGTTGTACCGTCTCGCCGTGGAAAAACGGCAGCGCTTGTTAGGAGGTAAATTTCCATGATTTCCGAGCGCGCTGCCTTCTTGACCCAGATGGTGGAGGTATTCACTTCCACCGTCAGTTTTGGGGAGCGGCTCAACAATATGGTCCATCTTCTGGCCCGTCACCTGAATTTGGATCTGGCCCTCTATTTTGGTCTGGATAAGACCAAGGAGACCCTGGTTCTGAATATCAGCAGCCAGGGACCCGTGGCGCCGCAGCAGCGCCTGGAATTCGCCATGGGGGCCGGTCTGGTGGGGGAGGCGGCCGTCAGCCGCAAGTACCGGGTAGTCCATCGGTATCAGCCGGAGGTCGCCGAGGTCAACGCCGTCCTGGAGAAGTTAACCCCTGCCTATCAAACCCTGGCCGCCTTCCCGGTGTCCGACGACAATTTTCTCTATGGCGTTTTGCTGCTGATGGACCGGGAAGATCGGCCCCTCACCCCGACGGAGCGCCAGAACATTCAACTGGTATGCCTGATGTTGGCGGGTACCCTGCGCCAGGCCATCGTCCAGGAGGACGCCAAGAAGCGCATCGCCGAACTCTCGGTGCTCTTCGAGGTGGGCAAGGCCCTTAGCTCCACGGTGGAGCTGGATGAACTTCTGGAGCGCATCGTCAGCACCACCGCCAAGGTGATCACCGCTCGGGGTGCGGCCCTGGACATCATAGACAGCGCCACCGGGGAGATCAGGGTTTCTTCCCGTTACGGCAACATCCCGCATGAATGCCAACCCTTCTCCCTATATCCCCCTGAAACCGGCGGGGCCGGGGAGCCAGCCTACTTAGAAGGGCATGCCCCTAACGCCGAAGGCCGCACCCACTATTTCCTGGCGGTGCCCCTGACCTTCAAGGGGCCACTTCGGGGGACCTTGTGCGTCTATGACAAGTTGGTCCCCGACGGCCAATTCGCTCCCTTCGATCCGGAAAACCGCCAGCTTCTCTATACCATGGCTGGGGTGGTGGTCAACGCCATCGAAAACGCCCTCACTTACCAGCAGGTGGAGAGCCTGGCCGAGAAAAACGAACGCATGGTGCGGAA
>JBEKDQ010000368.1:0-2230 GCA_050014275.1 Desulfobaccales bacterium
CGTCCTTGAAGCGGAAATCGGCGCTCAGGTCCACCACCCGGCAGTCCCGGGCCAGCAGCCGGGGCACCACTTCCATGGCGGTCTGATGCGGCACGCTGGTGAAGACCACCTCTGCTACGGCGGCGATAGCCTCGGGGTCCGGGGCGATGAAATCCAGGTCGCAGATACGGATTAAAGCCGGGAACACCGAGGCCAGGGGCCGCCCGGCCAATTCCCGGGAAGTAACCGCGGTAAGCCGGACTCCCGGGTGCCGGACCAAAAGGCGCACCAGTTCCAACCCGGCGTAGCCGGAGGCGCCCATGACCGCCACAGAGATCTGGTTCATGCCTGGGAGAAGCCCTTAAAGGGATTGGAAGGGCATTGGCGGGAGGGCGGACGCTTTTTTTTTAAGGGTGCCCGGGGTCTTGCCGGTGGTTCCCACGGCCCCCCCTCAACTAAACCCGACAGGTTAACGCTTCGAGTACTGGCAACCGCGGCGGGCGCCCCGGAGACCGTACTTCTTCCGCTCTTTGATGCGGGAGTCCCGGGTGAGAAAGCCCGCCTTTTTCAGGCTGGGGCGCAATTCCGGGTTGAGGGCCACCAGGGCCCGGCTCAAGGCGTGTTTCACCGCCCCGGCCTGCCCTTCCAGGCCGCCGCCCCGGACGTTCACCAATATGTCGAGTTCGGGACCCACGTTGACCAGTTGCAAGGGTTGCCGCACCAGATTGCGGGTGGTCTCCATGGGAAAATATTCTTCAAAGTTCCGCTGATTCACCAGAATCCGGCCGCTGCCGGGCCGCAGGTAGACCCGGGCTATGGCGGTCTTACGCTTGCCGCTGGCATGGATGCTTGCTGGGGCCGCCATCAATCCTCCCAAGTTAGGGAGGTCGGTTGCTGGGCCTGGTGGGGATGTTCCCCCCCGGGATAAATCTTCAACTTCTTCAGCAACCGCCTTCCCAGGCTGTTTTTCGGCAACATTCCCCGGACTGCGTGGCGCAGCACCTCGGTGGGCTTCTTCTGCAGCAGGTGCCGGGCCGAGATCTCCTTCAGCCCCCCCATGTAGCCGGAATGCCGATAATAAATCTTGTTGTCCAGTTTCCTGGCGGTCAGTTGCACCTGCGCGGCATTGACCACCACTACGAAATCCCCGGTGTCGGCGTAGGGGGTGAAGACCGGCTTGGTCTTGCCCCGGAGCACCATGGCAATGCGGCTGGCCAGGCGGCCCAAGACCTTGTCCCGGGCATCCACCACGTACCATTGCCGGAGAACTTCCCCGCGATGGGCGGTATAACTCTTCATGGAAAGCACTCCCAATCTCAATCTTGGAAATATATCGGGCCGCGCCTGCCCTTGTCAAGGGGGTGGCACCCCATTTACTGGGAATCCGGGGTTTTTCCTGAAAAAATCGAAACCAGGCACCTCACCTGGGCCTCTCTTTGCGGTTTTCGGGTTTCCCTGGAACAGCCCAGGATCGCCGGGAGGCCCCGCGAGGCCAACAAACCGGGCGAGTCGGCTGACCGGGCCGCACCTTGGCGAGCGCCTGGCTCTCCGGTATAATTGGTGTAAATTATAGCATAATTCACCAGGGGGACCGCGGCGCCCCGGCGTTGATTATGCTTTTCTTTGCCCGGAGAATGTGTTAGAAAGCCCTGAGAGATCAGCCCACGGAACTAGAATATGCCTTTTTGCGAGCAATGCCAAATAATTCATGGGGAAGAGCACCGCTTCTGCCAGCGCTGCGGCCAGTTGCTGAAGAGCTCCAGGAGCGTCGCGGGCCGCGGCTGCACCCGCTGCGGCACCCCCACCTTCCCGGGTCAAAAATTTTGCACCGAGTGCGGTCTGCCCCTAAGGGTGGCCCGGGTAACCCAGGAGGATGAGCCTCAAGCGAAGCGCCCGCCGCTCTTTTATCCCCGGAGGACTGAACCAATGCCTCACCGCCGGCCGCGGCGCGCCAGCCGCCTCATCTCCCTACTCGGCGTTCTCCTGGTGGCGGTGGGCGTCTGGTATGTCTGGCGCCAGCTGCCGGGCCGGGCGCCCCTTGAGCAGTCCCCGGCCACTGCCACCGCCCCCCAGGAATATCTGAAACGGGATGTGGAAATGATCGCGGAAAAGATCCGGGCCGCCCACCTCAACAAGGACATCAACAAGTGGCTCAGTTGCTATTCCTCCGACTATCCCAATCTGGGACAGTTAGAGAATCAACAGTTGGAACTCTGGAAGAATTACGATATCAAGAGTGTTGATTATCGGA
>JBEKDQ010000369.1:0-2200 GCA_050014275.1 Desulfobaccales bacterium
AGGTGCAATGGGACGACCTGGACTACCTGGTGGTGGACTGCCCGCCGGGCACCGGGGATGAGCCCATGAGCGTGGCCCAGACGATCATCGACGCCAAGGCCGTCATCGTTACCACGCCCCAGGAGATTTCCCTGGCCGACGTGCGCAAATCCATCAATTTCTGTCAGAAGATCGACATGGGGATCCTGGGGATCATTGAGAATATGAGCGGCTACCGCTGCCCCCACTGCGGCGGGGATATCCCCCTGTTCAAGCAGGGCGGCGGCGAGATCATCGCCCGGGAGGCCAAGATTCCCTTCCTGGGGGCCCTGCCCTTCGATCCTCAGGTGGTGGAGGCCGCCGACCAGGGCCGACTCCTGGAGATCAAGGATAGCCCCTTTTTCCAGGCCCTGGCCCCCATAGTGGAATGGCTGCTGGCGGCATTACCTCTCTCGGTGAGCCGCCGGCAGCCGGGGGCCCTAAAGTTCGCCCTGCCGGTGAGCGACGGCAAGCTCTCCGACAAGTTCGGAGACGCCTCCCACTTCGCCCTGCTGACCGCCAGCAACGGCAACCTCCAGGCCCAGGAGCTGGTACCCGCCCCTCCCCATGAGCCCGGGGGCATCCCCGAGTGGCTGGACGAGCTGGGGGTGACCCACGTCATTGCTGCCGGCCTGGGAGCAAAGGCACAGAAGCTGCTGGCCCACAAGGGCATCGAAGTCATCGCCGGCGCCCCCCAGGGGGACCCGGAAGAATTAGTTAAGCAATACCTGGAAAAAACCCTGGGCCCCGGGGCCAACTGCGGTTCATCTTGCACCATCGCATAAACATCAGATGTAGTCACAGGCTTGAACCTGCGGTTTTTTAAGGGAAAGGGTAATTTCTCCCTCCCCCCTTAAATTTTAACTTTATATTTTGATTGAAAAATGTAGGGAATAGACATGGAAATAAAAAAGCTGCTTCAAAAGAGCTTCGATAATGCTAAAGATATTGCTTTTAAAAATAAAGACATTTCTGATTTTACCGATGGAAAAAATAGGGAAAGTTCAAAAGTTTTGTTTAACAAATATCCTCAATAGCACATTAATAAAATATTATATGATATAGTTGTTTAGATAATTGATTATAAATTCTAATAGACAAATAAAAACTATTCCATATTATTAAAGAAGCTATTTGGCAAATGGAATGTGAATTTGCTAAATTTGATTATGGCAGAATAATAGATATCTTTATAGACTTCAGTAAGTTAGTACTTGGGTCCGCACCAAATAAGTTATTTACTAGATCTTATTAAAAAATTAATAACAAAGAAATTTATAAAAATATGGCATTGAATATTGCCTGGGCATTCAAAGTAACAGTATATTTCGTACTAATGCCTCATCCAGAAAAATGGACCTTAGGAAGTTCTCCTGATGGTCAAGTCGAACTATGGAAATTAACCGAGATTTGGACTCCAGTGATTTAATTAGCGAGCGCTAGGCTAAAGCCTGCGGCTACCAAAGACATGGATTGATTTCTTCCCTCAACATAAAAACCGACGCAAGCTCTCCTGGCAGATCATTTCTCTCCCTCTGCTTCCCACTCCAGTACCAGCAGAATGGCGTCTTCCTGGGTATCTTCATAATACCTGGGACGGCGTCCCATTTCTTTAAAGCCGAAGGAGGCGTACAAGGCCAGAGCCGGGGTATTGGAGGGGCGCACCTCCAGCCAGGCCCCCTTAGCCCCCAGGGCCCGGGAGCGGCGCAGGGCCTCCTGGAGCAGGACCCGGGCAACGCCCCGGCGCCGCTTCTCAGGATGTACCGCCAGGTTGAGGAGGTGCATCTCGTCGGCTACCAGCCAATAGACGATATAGCCCCAGAGTTGCCAGGGCTGCGGAGGAGAGGGGCCGGCCACCAGGAAGTGGCCCAGCGACTGGGTTAGCTCCGCCAGAAAGGTCCAGCGGGACCAGGGGGTGGGAAAGGACTCTTTTTCTATAGCAAAGACGGATTTAAGATCCGTCAGACCGGCCTCGCGGATGGTGAGCCCAGGGCTCATTTCTTGCGGCGCAGCACTTCGCTGGCCACGGTGATCCCGGCCTGGCCAGACTGCTTCAAGGCCTGGGCCGCCTCCTGCAAATCGGCCTTCTGTCGAATCTGGGGCAATTTCATCAGCATGGGCAGGTTCACCCCGGTAACCACCTCCACCTTGCCCTCCTTGAGGAAGGGCAGGGCCAGGTTGG
>JBEKDQ010000370.1:0-2176 GCA_050014275.1 Desulfobaccales bacterium
TTCGTAGCCCAAGGTGATGAGACTCGCCTGCAGGAAGACCTCTTGCAGGACCAGGGCCAGCAGGCAGGCCACCGCCTGGAGGCCGAATCGCTGCTGGGGCAGACGCTGGCAAAAGAAGCGGGCCACCGCCACCAGCAACAGGGCCGCGCCCAGGTGAAGCCCGAAGGGGGTGGTGGCAAAGCTGTCCTGCAAGACCCCCACGGCCACCGCCAGGGCCAGGGCCAGGCCCAGAGAGGGCCGCAAACCCAGGTAGAACAGCAACAGGGCCAGCAGCCGCAATTGCACCTGCGGGAAGAACGCCAGGTTCTGCAGGTAGAAAATGGCGAGGGCCAGGAAGCTGTATCCGAGAAGGGCGGCGATCATGGTTCCGACAGGCTGAGGTTGGCGACTTTGATTACCAGGACTTCTTCCAGGGCCGATAGGTCCACTGCGGGGGTCACTTCGATTTCCTGAAAGACTCCGGGGTTCTTTTTGTTGACCTCGGTGACCTTGCCGAAGACCAGGCCCTTGGGATAAATGCCGGCCAGGCCGGCGGCCAGGACCAGGTCCCCCACCTGGACGTCGGCGCTCTTGGGGACGAAATCCAGGGAGCAGAGGTTGCCTCCCTGGCCTTGGAGGATGCCCCGCACCCGAGTACGCTGCACCATGGCGTCGGCGCCGCTCTTGCGGTCCACGATGAGCATCACCTTGCCGTACTGGGGATAGGTCTCCACGACCCGTCCGACGATACCCTCTGGCGCCAGCACCGGCAGCCCCGTCTTCACTCCCTGGGCCTTCCCCTGATCGATGAGGGCGCAGCGGGACCAAAGGGACGAGTCGTAGGCGATGACCCGGGCCCCGATCACCGGCAGGGCCACCTGTCTCTTCAGGTCCAAGAGCGCCTCCAGGCGGGTCAGGGCCTGCTGGGCTTCCTGAAAACTGATTTCCTTCTGCTGGTATTCCTCCAGGCTCCGGTGCAGTTGGACATTCTCCTGTCGGGCCCCCACCAGGTAAATGTAGCCCTGCCAGAGGCTTCTGCCGCGGTGGCCCAAAAATTCCAGGGCCTGCAATCCGGGGGCAGTGGCGGAAATCATCAACCCTTCCACCTCTTTCAGGACCGGTGATTGCTTCAGGCTGAGGGAAAGGACGGAGAAAAACAGCAAGAGAGCCAGGGCCACGATCAACGGAGTGCGGTAGCGCAATTTAGGGCGCAAAGCCAACCGCCTCAAGCAACCATTACTTCCTTCAGGATGTTAAGGTTGTCCAGGGCCCGGCCGGAACCCAGAACCACCGTGGTCAAGGGATCGTCGGCGATCTTGATGGGTAACCCGGTCTCCTGTCTGAGCAAGTCGTCCAGGCCTTTCAAAAGGGCGCCGCCGCCGGTCAGGTAGATGCCCCGGTCCACGATGTCTGCAGCCAGCTCCGGGGGGGTCTGCTCCAGGGCGGTTTTCACTGCGGCGACGATGCTGTCGATCTGCTCCTGAATGGCCAGACGGACCTCATCGGAGTTGACATTGATGATCTTGGGGATGCCGCTGACCAGGTCCCGGCCCTTAACGTCTATGGATTCGACCTCGCCGGGGAAGGCGTTGCCGATGGTGGTCTTGATGATTTCCGCGGTGCGCTCGCCGATAAGGAGATTGTAAGTACGCTTGATATATTGCAAAATGGATTCGTCCATCTTGTCGCCACCCACCCGCACCGATTTGGAATAGACGATGCCCGCCAGGGAGATGACCGCCACTTCGGAGGTGCCGCCGCCGATGTCCACCACCATGTTGCAGATGGGCTCGGTGATGGGCAGCCCGGCGCCGATGGCCGCGGCCATGGGCTCCTCGATGAGATAGACTTCCCGGGCCCCGGCCGATTCTGCCGACTCCCGCACCGCCCGCTTTTCCACCGGGGTGATACCCGAGGGGACGCAGACGATGATGCGGGGCCGGATCAGGGAACCGCGGTTGTGCACCTTGCGGATGAAGTGGCGCAGCATGGCCTCGGTAATTTCGAAGTCGGCGATGACCCCGTCCTTCATGGGGCGGATGGCCACGATGTTGCCCGGGGTGCGGCCCAACATCATCTTGGCCTCCCGGCCCACCGCCAGCACCCGGCTGCGGTCCCGGTCGTTTTTGCGCACCGCCACCACCGAAGGTTCGCTCAGGACGATACCTTTGCCCTTGACGTAAACCAGGGTATTGGC
>JBEKDQ010000371.1:0-2173 GCA_050014275.1 Desulfobaccales bacterium
CTCCCATGGTGGAGCTGGCGGAGCTGCTGGTGCGCCTCTCCTTTGCGGACCGGGTCTTTTTCGCCAACAGCGGCGCCGAAGTGAACGAAGGGGCCATCAAGCTGGTGCGCCGCTACTCCCGGGAGCGCTTCGGGCCCGGCCGGCACCGCATCATCTGCACCGAAAACTCCTTCCACGGCCGCACCCTGGGGGCCCTGTCCGCCACCGGCCAGTCCAAATTCGGGCAAGGCTTCGACCCCTTGCTGGAAGGTTTTTTGTTTGTGCCGTTCAATGACTTAAAAGCACTGGCCGCGGCGGTGGACGACAGCGTCTGCGCCGTGCTCCTGGAGCCCATCCAGGGGGAGGGCGGCGTCTGCCTGCCGGACGCCGATTATTTAAAGGGGGTGCGCCGGCTGTGTGCGGAGAACCACCTGCTGCTGGTCCTGGATGAGATTCAGACCGGTCTGGGCCGCACCGGGCTGCTCTTCGCCTACGAGCACTTCGGCATCCAGCCCGACGTTATGACGCTGGCCAAGGCCCTGGCGGGCGGCCTGCCCATGGGAGCGCTGCTGGCCACCGCGGAGGTGGCCGGGGCCTTCGTTCCCGGCGCCCACGCCAGCACCTTCGGGGGCGGGCCGGTGATCGCCGCCGCCGCCACCACCGCCGTGGCCCTCCTGAGCGACGAAAAGTTGCTGGCGGAGGTTCGCTTAAAGGGCGATTATTTGCAAAAGGCCCTCTTGGAGCTGCAGGCCGGCTTTCCCGTCATCCGCCAGGTACGGGGTCTGGGCCTCATGTGGGGCCTGGAGCTGGCTCAGGAGGGGGGGCCTCTGGTGGCCGCCTGCCGGGAGCGGGGGGTGTTGGTCAATTGCACCCAGGGCAACGTCATCCGGCTGCTGCCGCCGTTGATCGTCAGTACCGATGAACTTAACCGGGGATTGCAGGTCCTGGAGGAGACCTTGGCATTGCTGTAACAGGTGCGCCCGAACAGACCCTTTAGGACCGCGCTTGCAAAAAATGGCCGCCTGCGGATTTTCAAATGACTAAGATCTTGATTTCTTAAATATTGTAATATTTCTTGTCGACCCCCCCCTCACCCCAGCCCTCTCCCCCCGCGGGGGGAGAGGGAGCGTTCCAAGCGTTGGCTTTTTATCCCCTCTCCCCCAATGGGGGAGAGGGCTGGGGTGAGGGGGAATTAATCACTTGCTACCGCTGCTATTAAATACGTTACCGGATTTATGAAATCGAGTACTAAGGCATAAATTCCATGAAACGCGACCTGTTGACCATCTTGGATCTGAGCCGGGAGGAGATCGAAACCCTGCTGGTCCGGGCCCGGGAGTTAAAAGCCCTCCAGGCTCGCCGGGTGGAGCATGCTTCCCTGAAGGGCAAGTCCCTAGCCCTGATCTTCGACAAACCCTCCACCCGCACCCGGGTTTCCTTTGAGGTGGGGATGGCGCAGCTGGGGGGCGCCAGCCTCTACCTGGGTCCGGGGCAGACCCAGATGGCCCGCCAGGAGCCCATCCCCGACACCGCCCGGGTCCTGTCCCGCTATGTGGACGGGGTGGTGGTGCGCACCTTTGCCCAGGAAACCGTGGCTGAACTGGCCCGGCACGCCACCATCCCCGTCATCAACGGCCTCACCGACACCCATCATCCCTGCCAGGTGCTCAGCGACCTGATGACCATGGAGGAGCGCTTCGGCCGGGTCTCCGGTCTGAAGGTGGCCTGGGTGGGGGACGGCAACAACATGGCCAACTCCTGGATCACCGCGGCCATGCACCTCGATTTTTCCCTGTACCTGGCCTGCCCCAAGGGCTATGAGCCTGACCCCCACCTGCTGCGGGAGGCCCAGAGGACCGGCCGGCATATCTATCTCACACAAGACCCCCGACAGGCGGTGCAGGGGGTCCACGTGATTAACACCGATGTCTGGGCCTCCATGGGCCAGGAAGACGAAGCCGCGACCCGGCGGGAGATCTTCAAACCCTACCAGGTCAACGCCAGCCTCCTGAAGCTGGCCCGGCCCGAGGCCATCGTACTCCACTGCCTGCCGGCCCACCGGGGCGAGGAGATCACCGCCCAGGTGCTGGAAGGGCCCCAAAGCGCCGCCTGGGACCAGGCGGAAAACCGCCTCCACTTCCAAAAGGCCCTGCTGGAGTGGCTGCTGGGGTGAGGAGGGATGAGGAGGATTCGT
>JBEKDQ010000372.1:0-2160 GCA_050014275.1 Desulfobaccales bacterium
TGTGCGACCGGGAACGGGCCATCCAGGCCTTCGTCCCGGAGGAATACTGGTCCCTGGATGCCTGCCTGGCCGGGAAGGAGCCGCCGCCTTTCCTGGCCCACCTGGTAAAGCACGGGGCCAGGGCCTGCAAGCCCGCCAATGCCGCCCAGGTGGAAGCCATTTTGGACGACCTGGAGGCCGCGGCCTTCCGGGTGGCGAAGATCGAAACAAAGCCGCAACGGCGCTACCCATCGCCCCCGTTCATCACCAGCAGCCTGCAGATGGAGGCCAACCGCAAGCTCAGATTCGCCCCCAAAAAGACCATGGGCCTGGCCCAAAGGCTCTATGAAGGCGTGGAATTGGGGGACGAAGGCCCCGTGGGTCTGATCACTTACATGCGCACCGACTCCACCCGGGTGTCCGGCGAGGCCCTGGAGGCGGTGCGCCGGTTCATCATTGACACGTATGGGGCCGATTACCTGCCCAAGAGCCCCAACCTCTATAAAAGCCCCAAGGGGGCCCAGGAGGCCCACGAGGCCATCCGGCCCACCGCGGTGGGCCGCCGGCCCCAGGACCTGAAGCAGTTTTTAAGCAAGGAACAACTGGCCCTCTACGACCTCATCTGGCGGCGCTTCGTGGCCTCCCAGATGAATCCGGCCATTTATCAACTGACCGCCGTGGATATCCAGGCAGGGGATTACCTGTTCCGGGCTACCGCCTCGGTGCTGCAGTTCCCCGGCTACACCGCGGTCTATCAAGAGTCCCGGGAGGGTGAAGAGGAAGAGGGGGCAGCCAAGCTGCCGCCCCTGAAAAAAGGGGAGCTGCTGGAATTGCGGGATTTCGATCCCCAGCAGCACTTTACCAAGCCGCCGCCCCGCTTCACCGAGGCCTCCCTCATCAAGGAACTGGAGGTCCAGGGCATCGGCCGGCCCAGCACCTACGCCACCATCCTCAGCAACCTGCAGGACCGCGATTACGTAGTCAAGGAGAAGTCCACCCTCTGGCCCACGGAAATGGGCCTGGTGGTCAGCGACCTCCTGGTGGAAAACTTCCCGAAGGTCATGGACCTCAAATTCACCGCCAATATGGAAACCGACCTGGACCGGGTGGCGGAAGGCCGGGCCTCCTGGCGCCAGCTCCTGCGGGATTTTTACGGGCCTTTCGCCCAAGATCTGGAGGCAGCCAAGGGCGGGATGCGCAAGGTGAAAAGCGTCCCCGCCGGGGTCCCCTGTCCCCGCTGCGGCGTCGAACTGGTGGTGCGCTGGGGGAAAAACGGCGAATTCCTAGGGTGCTCCGCCTACCCCGAGTGCGGCTTCACCGGGGATTTCAGCCGGGACTCCCGGGGACGCCTGGTGCTCAAAACTGAGGAGGGCACGGCGGCAGCCGGTCCGGGAGGCGCCGCCACCGGCCTCAATTGCCCCAAATGCCAAAAGGAATTGGTGGTGCGCCGGGGACGGCTGGGGGAATTCCTGGGCTGCTCCGGCTACCCCAGGTGCAAGTTTACCCAGAATTTCACCCGGGATCCTCAGGGCAAGCCGCGGCCCCTGGATCAGGAAGCCGAAACCGCCGCCGCTTACCTCTGCCCCCGAAAAGATTGTACCGGCAGCATGGTGAAGCGCCGTTCCCGGCGAGGTATCTTTTATGGCTGCAGCAACTACCCGAAATGCGATTTCACCCTGAACCAGCCGCCTGTAGAAGGTCCTTGTCCCCAATGCGCTTTTCCCTGGCTCATGAAGAAGGGCAAGAAGATCCTTTGCCCCCGGGATGAATGCGCCTTTCAGCAAGCAGCGGTGGCCGAAGGGTAAAGCCTGTTTTCCGTTTTCTGTTTTCTGTTTTCGGTAAAAGCAAAATCAATGTAATCGTCCCCGAGCTCAGTAGTGTCCGGCAGTGATTTTGCATAAGGACTGGCGAATGAAAATTGAAAAATGTGGCCGCAAGCCTTAAGTCAGAGAAGACGGGGCAACCCGGAAGCGCCAAAACTTCCTCTCCCCTGTGAGGGGAGAGGGATGGGGTGAGGGGTGGCTTCAAAGACGGAACACTTCCCCCTCACCCTCCCCTCTCCCCCATTGGGGGAGAGGGAGAAAGCGAGAGAACTCCATAACTCAAGTTTCGCACCAAGTAACTTTGGATAATTACTTATTATTATTTTAGAAAGAGATCAATAAAATGGAAAAGGCTCCG
>JBEKDQ010000373.1:0-2159 GCA_050014275.1 Desulfobaccales bacterium
CCAAGACCCATCCGCCCGCCAGCGAGCGCCTGGCCAAGGTGAAGGGCGCGGCCCGGGAAGTGGCGCCGTCGGCGGCCGAGGTCAACCGTACCCAACGATTCCAAAAAATCGTCAAGGTCTAAGGCCCCTGGGATGGTGGTCCTCCCCGCCTTCGCCCTGAAAAAGCGGGCGCCCCGGACACCGGTGCCCCGCCGTTTCCGGTGGCGCCGGCTGGAAAGCGGGCGCCCGCCCTTGATGCCGTCCTTAACCCGCACGGTGAACGAGCTGATCGGCGCCCGACCGTGGGCGGCCCCGAGGCCGCACCTCCCTCTGGCCTACCCTTGCCTTCCTACCATTGGTTAGGTAGGGATCGCTTCGGATAATGCGTTAGGCCATTTGTAGAGATATTCTGATGCCAGGGGTGATGGCTCACCCCAAATGGTCCACCAAGGCCCCAGGAGTGTCCCTCCCCGGAGACGCCTACCACGACCCAAGCCGCCACCGACAGCCTGAAGGATTTTTGGCTCGGTAAGACAAACCCCAGGACGGGACTCCTACCCCCCCCCTTGTCGACAATGATCCGTGCGGAAATTTTTCCCAAAATACTTTTTCCGGACTTTAATTGGGGGGAAATAGCAGCAGACCCCCCCTGGTATGGGGCCGCCCCCAAATTTTTCTCTGAAAAATTCTCCCCGGTTGAGTGGGCATCTGTGCCCGTAGGAACACCCCCGCAAATTCGTGGAACATTTTATGAGAAGCGATTTTGGAAAACGAATGGTAAGGGTAAGCCCCCAGTATGGGACGCTGAATCGGAATTTCATAGGATTTTCAAGATGAGGTTAGACAGGAGAATATTATCAGGCTCTGAGAGACAGATATGCATATCAGCACTCAACAAGCCGGGTGGGGAACTGCGGAGATATAGCGAAGCTGTCGAAAAAGGTTCTTGAATCTATCGTGATCTGATTTTGAAGATTTTTTTCCAATGGATTGTGGCGATCTTCCTGATTTCAACCTTTGTTTTTGCTTACTGGCTTACCTGACTCTCGCTCGCCTTCAGGTTTACGCATAAGCCAACCCATAGTTTATGATCTTTTCTATATTATGGACAAGGCAGTACATCAGCCATTGAATATTCACCTTGATCTTCCCTCTTAAAGTGAACCGGTCTAATCGTTTGTTAACCCGAATGTTGGCGAAAACGGGCTCAGCGATGGCCAGTCGTTGCGGGTAGATTCTGCGTCCCGGTTCGGTTTCGATTTTCTCCACCATCTGCTTTGAGAGACTAATGCCAACGGGAACGGACAATTGCTTGCGTTTGGCACCCGCACCATAAATACACTGTGGTCTGAGCGGGCAAGTCTGGCAATCTTTTTCAGTAGTAAAATATTTGCGGTAAAGGTGCCCATGCTCGAGAACTTGTTTGACCCGTAATTTCAGGACCTTGCCATGGGGACAGATATAATGGTCCAAGGCCTCGTCATAATGAAAGTCTTTTAAAGTGAATCTTCTCATCTGACGTCGTTTTTGGGTGGCGAATCTCGGGTCCCGGTTACGGAACTTTCTGTCGGGAATATAGGCGTCCAATCCCAACTCCTGGCACTCCTGCAAATTGACCTGAGTATGGTAATTGCTATCGGCGGTAAGAATCTTCTCCTTAAAGTAATCCGATTCATGGCCAAGGCTCTGGAGGTTTTCCAGGGCTCCGACCAGCATGGGTGGGACATGTTCATGGTCTTGGCCATTGCCAAAGGCCTCACCATGAACAATGACTTGGTGCTTGGCATCAATGAGGGCCTGGCTGTTATATCCCTGAACGGCACCGTGGGAAGTCATCATAGTGGCTGAGTCATTGTCAGTAATATTGCTCTGTTTTTCTCTACCAGCCGCACCCAGCTTGGGCTGGTTCTCGGCCAGCCAGGTTTCAATAAGCTCTGCCTTCTTCTGTAATTTCTCCACCTGTTGCTGCCGGCTGACGCCCGAAGCTTTGGGCCCGGGAGGATCATCCTGCCTTTGGTCGGTTTGCATCTGCTCTTCCAGGAACTGCGCCACCCTGGTCTCGATCTTCTCTTTTTTCTTCCGGAGCTCGCCTATGGTGCCGCTCCACTCTTTGGAGGCATTGGAAGGCAGTTTGCAGCCATCCAAGGCAAACATAGTGCCGCCCAGCAGGTTCATCTCCT
>JBEKDQ010000374.1:0-2159 GCA_050014275.1 Desulfobaccales bacterium
CCTGGCGGAATTCTGTTACCGCTTCAACCGTCGATTCTGGGAACCGCAAATGTTCAACCGGATGCTTCATGCTTGCTTGAATTCCTCGAGCATTACATTCTCGGAGCTAAGGCAATAAGCGTTTTATACTATTTATTATTTATTATTAACTTGTGCCAAACTTGATTTAATCGTATATTGGGTTACTATTACTTAAAATCAGTTAAAAAGATACATAATGTGAAAAAAAAGGGGCAGCCGGAAATATCCAGCTGCCCAGAGAAAAAGTCAAAAAATCAATAGCTACCGCAAAAAAGGCAAACCTATCCCTTAAATCCCGATCTCCCTCCCCAAAAATGTAACTGACGGCCACCATAGTCCACCACCTAAGCGTGCAAGAAGGTGACCGAGAATATATTCGAAAAGCCAGTTAAGTTTGGATTTCATAGCAGTCTGCCCTTAAAATTAAGGATATAAATATTAATATAGATTCTCCGGATATATTGTCAAGAAAATTATGAAACTATTTTCAATGTATTTACCGTTAGTTACCTCTATTCACCTGTATTCACCTTTTTAGATTTTAGACAGCCCGGGAGAGGTGGAAAGGGAGCGAACCTTGCCTTGGCCTTCACAGATCATCGGTAGAGACACAAGGACACGACCCCGCCTCGTTTCCCCATAAATTTACACTCTGGGTTGGAAATAGGGTTGGAAAATTAAGCTCTATTTCTATAACACAATTAAACTTCTGGTATAATTTCATTACATATATGGCTGGGTCAGCCTCAATCCACCCCTCACCTTGAACCGGCTGGGCTCCTACAGCACCCGCACCACCCATCCCCACTTCCTGGAGCAGCTTGCCTCCCTGTGGCGGCGGGCCGGTTTGGATCACCCCCTTTGGAATCCCTACCAGGAGATGAGCAAGGGGGAGGTGCTGCTTAACTGCCGGAACCCGGGCCTGTTGCAAGAATTGTTTCCCCGGACGGTCTCCTGCGCCCGACCGGTGGTGTCCCGCTGGCAGCGGCGGCCGGCGGGCTCCTGCGGCTGCTGCTACCCCTGCCTGCTGCGCCGCGCCGCCCTGCACCGCCTGGGGTGGGACGCGGGAGGGGACTACCTGCTGGACGTGCTGGCGGCTCGGGAATCATTAAGCCACCGCAGCCGGGGCCAGGACCTGCGGGCCTTATTGCTCGCCCTCAAGACCTGGGAAGAGTCGCCGGCGGAGATCCTGGCCCGCCTCTGGCTGGGGGAGACCCCCGCGGCCGCGGCAGCCCGCCACGCCCCGGCTCAAGCCGTGCTGACCAAAGGCTTTCAGGAGATCGGCGAATTTTTTCGGGATCAGGGACCGGAGTGGATTAAGGATTATGGAGGGTGGTGAAAGAATTTTGGATCATTTTCTGGTTCCCAGGCTCCGACTTGGGAACCCATTTTTGCGCCAGGCTCCGTTGGGCACGGATTATGAGATAGCAATTATCGCCCTCTGGCATGCTGTTAGCCCAAGCGGAGCTTGGGGCGAAATTGCCGTTCCCAAGCTGGAGCTTGGGAACGAGGAAATAAAAAGGCGCGGCAGATGATAACGTTCGAAATCTAGAGATGAGATAATGCTAAAGGCGGGATGCGTTACGCTTTCCCGCCCTACGCGCTTGGGAACCAGAAAGAAGGGATTGGGGGGCAGTGTCCACCCAACATTAGCTTTCCGTGGGGCGGGCGGCTCGCCCGCCACTAGTCCGCACAGGCGAGACGCCTGTGCCACCAATTCTTCACAACTTCTCAGGACGGAGCTTGGGAACGAGTAAAAGGGCGGACACATGGGTCCGCCCCTACTTTTTCTCGGCGCTCTCTGCGCCTCTGCAGTGAAGGCCTTTAGCGGCCAAAGGGCGGCATCTGGGATTTTTTTTTAAATGTCCCTGGGCCCCCCCACAATCACTCAACCTCCCGCTCACGGCTTGATGATCCGCCCCGCCTGCATCTGGGATTCCAGGATGGAGTACATATTGGAGACCTGGCCCACGGCCAGGCGGTCCCGGACCTTATAGTAATCGAGGCAGGCGCCGCACACCAATAGTCCCACCCCCATCTCCTCCAGGCCCTTGAGTTCGCTGAGCACCGGGGAATCGTTCAGGGTCAGCAGCACGCCCCGGTTGTAGAAGAGCAGCTTCTGGGGCGCCTCCACCTGC
>JBEKDQ010000375.1:0-2153 GCA_050014275.1 Desulfobaccales bacterium
TGGACAACGGCCTCAATATCATCAAGTATCTCCAGGCCAGACCCGCGGCGGTGATCCTGAAGCACAACAACCCCTGCGGCGCCGCCTGGGACGGCTCCCTGGCCGAGGCCTACGACCGGGCCAACCTGGCCGACCGCATCGCCGCCTTCGGGGGCGCCGCGGTCTTCAACCGGCCCCTGGATAAGACCACCGCGGAACTCATCTCCAGGAACTACCTGGAGGTGGTGGCTGCCCCGGACTTCGAGGCCGGGGCCCTGGATATTCTCAAAAAGGCCAGGGACCTGCGGATCATCAAAATTCCCAATTTCGGCAAGCTGCAACACCTGGTGCACGCCCGCACCGTGGAATTCAAGGCCCTGATCGACGGCGGTCTCATTGTCCAGCAGTCGCCCTTGAACGCCATCCTCAAGCAGGAGGACTTCAAACCAGCCGTGGCCTTGCACCAGGGCCAGGAATACCGCTGCCGGCGCCAGCCCAGCGAGCGGGAATACGACGACCTCCTCTTCGGCTGGTGGGTGGAGCAGGGCATCACTTCCAACTCGGTCATCTTCGTGAAAGACGGCTGCACCGTGGGCATCGGCACCGGCGAACAGGACCGGGTGGGAGTGGCGGAGATCGCCGTCTTCAAAGCTTATACCAAATACGCCGACACCCTGTGCTTCAAGCAGTTCGGCATGCCTTATAAACAATTGGAACTGGAGATCCTCCGGGCCAAACGGGACGCCGCGGACCAGGTGGTTATCGACATGGCCACCCAAGAGGCCAGGGGCGGCCTCAGCGGCGCGGTGATGATCTCCGACGCCTTTTTCCCCTTCCGGGACGGGGTGGACGTGGGCATCCGCCAGGGGATCACCGCGGTGGCCCACGCCGGCGGCTCAGTGCGTGACTACGAAGTTATCGAGGCCTGCAACGAAGCCGAGCCTCCGGTGGCCATGGTCTTCACCGGCCAGCGCTGTTTTAAGCATTGAAGTCGGTTTTCCGTTTTCCGTTTTCCGTTTTCGGTGGGGGAATTTATCTAATAGCTCCCAGATAGCAGCGGTCAGCAGTCAGCTAAGTAAGGTGGCACTGCCCAAAGCAATTCCTTAAAAGCAAGTATCAAGGCCGGCCGAGATGCTTGCTGGGCCTACCCACAATTGAAGGCAACAATTAAATAACTTAAAAGCAAAAGTATAAATCCAAAAGCTGACCGCTGACCGCTAATAAGTTCCTTCTTTATCCCCTCTCCCCCGATGGGGGAGAGGGTTAGGGTGAGGGGGAATTAATCTCAAAACTCGGTTTGGCTATAGGGGCGACAGTAGCACAGGCTTCCAGCCTATGATCGGGCCGCCCTTACTAACTATTTGAATTGGAGGTACCAGAATGAAAGGTTTCAGATCGGTCCATGTGGTAGGAAAAAACCTGGATGAAACCTGGTTCGAATTATTAAAACAACTTTATTACCACGGGCGAAGATATAAAATCGATGCCGGCTCTTTTGCCGGGGCAGAGAGATTGGAGTTTGATATGGTAAGTGGAACTATCTTGGAACCTATCCGATACACTGAGGGAGGGGTAAGGCTGCCCCTGGCGGTGACTGTACCCCAGGGAATTCCGGCCCCTACTACGGATGAAGCTATCGAGAATTACTTCGTCGAATATTTGATGAATAGTGAACTTAAACCCAATGAACACTACCGGTATTCCACCTGGTTGCGGGGGGGTAAATACGCCATACCCAAACTTGCCTTAGATGGCCTTGAGCAAGAGGGCCAGGTACCTGCGGTGATAGTCCCTGACCAGGTGCAATGGTGTCTCGACCATTATAAGAGGGTGGGGTTTGGTAATAACCATTGCTGCATCGCGGTGGGTTACCCGGAATCAAACTTTGCCTATGACCAGGAGTACCGCAATGAGATGGAGCGGGGCACCAGCCCCTGTCTGAGAATAGTCGACACCAAAATCGTTAAAGAAGACGGCGAAAACTATCTATGTATGAACGTCTATTTCAGATCATGGGACTGCTATGGGGGTTGGCCTGAAAACATGGGAGGCCTGGCCCTGGTCCAGGAATACATGGCCCATGATTTGGGGGTGAGGACCGGAAGTTTAAGTTTTGCGTCTAAGGGTTTGCACGCCTATGATTTTCAAATAGAAGCCTTGAAAGGCAGAATCGG
>JBEKDQ010000376.1:0-2127 GCA_050014275.1 Desulfobaccales bacterium
AGTCAGGGCCAAGCTTACCAACTCTTTTCTCTGAGACATGGGCGTCACCTGTTTCCACGGCATAACCAGCCTCCTGCCAGAAGTGGTTATGCCATTTTAAACTGTTACCCATGTCCCCGAACGGTTGTTACCTATGTCCCCGGTCTATACACTTCCAAGGGGGGAGAGGGAAACACCTTGTAAATTCCATGAATTGATTGGCTAGTGGGCATGCCTAAATTCAAACAATTCTCTACTGCCTGCCTCATAGCAAAAACCTTGCCGGACACTACTCCCCCCAACCCCCTCCTCTTAAGGGAGGGAAGGTTTGGGGCCAAGAGATATTAAAGATATTCCCGAAACGGACTAGCAGATAACAGAAAACAGGTAACGGAAAACTGCCTTGCCGGGACACGACGTCAGCGGGTACCAGGACAGGTTATGGGACACCGCGCCCCCCGGAGGGAGTCCTCGTCAATACTTGCAGAATAATTACCGCAGGTTAGCCATTCAGTCTCCTGGCCCGAATTTTGCTCCCCTGAAGAGTCGAAGCCGCAGGATGCAGCGTCTCTGGGAAACGCAAGTTGGGCCGGAGGGGAGCGGCCTGGAAAAAAACCCTGCCGGCTAACGGGGCTGGTGGATGATGCCAGGCTATTGGACGACCCCGGAAAGAAGCCTCGGTCAAAATTGGGCGCTCCCGGAAGGAGAGAAGCTGGAGCGGGCCATGGTGGCCGGCCTGATGCTGGAGGTAGTCCTGGAGACCACGCCCTGGCCCGGCGATCCCCAAGACCATCGCCAACTCATCAAGTCCCGGCTGCGGGATTCCCTGGTGGCGCTTCTGGCCGGGCGCATCACCCTGGACCGCTTCCGGGCCCTGCTGCACCGCCTGGACCAGTGGTTCCCCTTCTATTATCCCCTGATGCCGGCCCCATCGCCGCCGCCGGGAAAGCCGCAGCCCTGTCCCCCGGGCGGCAGACCGAGCGCCGCCTTTACCTCTTCCCAAACCCTGGTGCGCCGGCGCTGCCTTAAGGAGTGGCTGGAGAAGCCGGGCGGCGAGATCCTGCCCCGGCGGCCTCAACGCAAACTCCATCCGGAGGGCCTGCAAGATTTTCTGCAACGCACCCAGGGCCGCTGGTTTCGGGTGAAGGAGCTGGCCCAAGAGTTCGACATCGATGGCAAGACCGCCTGGGAATACCTGCAGAAATTGCAGGAGGCCGGGCTATTGCTCCATAACGGCAAAAGGTCCGCGGCGGTGCGCTACCGCCTGGCGGATTCCTTCCTGAAGGTGAAGCTGGCGCGTCTTTCGCACCAGGTGGCCCTGGCCCTGGCCCCGGCTGGGCTCCCCGGGTCCCGGACCGAGCAACTGATTAAATGGCTGGCGGCCACTGCCGGGGAGCCCTTCTCGGAGGAGGGCTGGCCCCATATGTCCGCGGCACGTCGCCAAGAGATCATCAATCATCTAAAAAATGCCGCGGTCCTGGAGGTGGTCTACCAGTCGGACGGACAAACCCTGCTGCGCCTCCGGCGCCAATGGCTGAAAGAATAGTTTTCTGTTTTCTATTTTCTGTTTTGTCGGAAAATATTAGGCGGAGGATGGGCACTGCCCCAGTAGTGTCCGGCAAGGTTTTTGCTAATCTGCCGTGTAATATAGGCTGCCAAATCCCCATCTTTGATTAACTTATGGAGTTCTCTTGCTTTTTCCCCTCTCCCCCAATGGGGGAGAGGGAGTTTTGGCTCTTCCGGGCTGCCCCCGTCGTCTCTGGCTAAAAGTTTGCGGCTACATTTTTCAATTTTCATTTGCCAGCCCTTATGGAAAAATCTCTGCCGGACACTACTGGCACTGCCCACCATTAAAGGCGGCGATTACTGCGGCCCGCCCCACCGATGCTCCGACAGCGGTTTGGCAAAATAACGGCGTTCCCAAGCGGGAGCTTGGGAACGAGGGGAATGATCAGTTGTTGGCGGGCAGGTCGGCGGCGCTCTCTTCTTTTTTTCCAAAAATCCAACCAGTCGCAAAAGTTAAAAAGGTGCCGATCAACAAAAGCCAGGTCCATCCCAACGGAAATATTCTCTTCTCGGAAAGAATCAACAGAACCAGCATTCCCAGTGCGGACAGAGCCATGGCGACGACATTGACCCGGTTGCATC
>JBEKDQ010000377.1:0-2115 GCA_050014275.1 Desulfobaccales bacterium
CGGTCAATCTGCTTCGCGTGCTCATCCTGCATCAGGAGGCAACAATTTAGGGTTCGTGGCGATGTCCAGGTCAGACTGCCTTGCGAGCTCGCAGCATCACAGAAACACGACCTTCAGCCATCGTTGGTGAAACCAGATTAGCATACTGGCTCAAACTTTTCATAATTTATGGGTGAGCCGAAGGCTCATGAATGACTGCCTTGTAAATTTTCTGAGTATGCGGAATAACCACCCTCTGGTTGCCGGTTCCCGCGCCGCCGAGGGCGGCGGCGCTATATTTTCATGATTTACGGGTGAGCTGAAGGCTCATGAGCGACTGTTCCGAAAAGATCAGGCAGCACCCTGTATCCCTCCAAAAACTTTTCATCGTTTCGGGTGAGCCAAAGGCTCATGAATTACTGCTTGGGAACCACCTTGCTGGCCAAGCTCCCGCTTGGCAAAAGATATCACGCCAGATCAGTAGGTTGTTGGGGAGACCAAGATGTCCCCAAGCAGAGCTTGGGGTAAAATTGGCGTTCCCCAGCAGGAGCTGGGGAACGAGAAAAAGTTCCGGTAGGGTGTGCACTGCGCACCATGAATCCTGGTTCCCCAGCTGCTGCTTGGGAACCACCTTGCCGGCCAAACTCCCGCTTGGCAAAAGATATCAAGCAGTATCAGTAGGTTGTTGGGGAGACCAAGATGTCCCCAAACAGAGCTTGGGGTAAAATTGGCGTTCCCCAGCAGGAGCTTAGGAACGAGTTCCTGTAGGGTGCGCACTGCGCACCATTAGATTATAGTAAAGTACAATATTTCGGTGCGCAGTGCGCACCCTACAGGGCTGAAAGCTGACCGCTGTGGGGGCGATCCGCTGGATCGCCCGGGCGACCCAATCACAGGCTGAAAGCCTATGCCACTGTCGCCCCTACTATATGAGGAGGTGTTTACATGCAGTTGCAGAACTCGCAGACCCAAAAGAACCTGCTGATCGCCTTTGCCGGCGAATCCCAGGCCCGGAACCGCTACACCTTTTATGCCGGCGAGGCCCGCAAGGCCGGATATGAGTACGTTGCCGCGATTTTCCAGGAGACCGCGGACAACGAAAAGGAGCACGCCGAGGTCTTTTACAAGCACCTGGGGGAGGGCACCGCGGAAATCTTCGCCGGCTATCCCTTCCACCTGGGGGATACCCTGAGCAATTTAGAGGCTGCGGCCGCGGGGGAGAATTATGAGTGGTCCACTCTATATCAGAATTTTGCCGAAGAGGCCGAGCGGGAGGGGTTCAAGGAGATCGCCGTCTCTTTCCGGGAAGTCGCCAAGGTGGAAAAATTCCACGAAGCCCGCTACCGGGCCCTGGCGCAACGCCTGGCAGACAATACCCTGTTCCACCGGAAGGAGGCCGTAACCTGGCACTGCCGCAACTGCGGTTATGTGGTCAAGGGGAAGAATCCGCCGGAGACCTGTCCTGCCTGCAAGCATCCCCGGGCTTATTACGAAGAGCTGGCCACCAACTATCTCTGAGGTTCCCCCGGATTTCTGCTCAGCAAGGTGCAGCTCATAGACTTTTGCAGGTTCATCCAGAACTCCGTGCTGGTCCCGAAGAAATGCCCAGGCGCAAGGCCGTATCCTCGGTCACGGCGCGCTGGCCGTTCAGGATTTCGGTTATGCGGTTTGTGGGCACTTTGAGCTGGCGCGCCAATACCGCCGCGCTCATGTCCAGCTCTTTAAGTTGTGCGGCCAGAGGTTCGCCGGATGTATGGCACCGCGTCTCATGATTCACCTCATTGAAGGGTAATCGACGATTTCAACGTGTCCCGGCCCCGGCGCGCCTCTCGGCCACCCGAAGCAAATCCGCTATTGGTCATTGATACGGATACCGTGCGTACCTTGCGCTCGCCCCTGAGCGCTTCCAACTTATAGGGCGGGCCCGTGGCCGCCTCCCACCGGGCGACCCAAAGCGGCGGGCACAGCCCGCCCTATAAGCATGTATTGACTGAAACTTAAAATCATCATAACGCTTATTGCCTTAGCTCCGAGAATGTAATGCTCGAGGAATTCAAGCAAGCATGAAGCATCCGGTTGAACATTTGCGGTTCCCAGAATCGACGGTTGAAGCGGTAACAGAATTCCGCCAGGTAA
>JBEKDQ010000378.1:0-2112 GCA_050014275.1 Desulfobaccales bacterium
GCATGCCCACTAGCCAATCAATTCATGGAATTTACAAGGTGTTTCCCTCTCCCCCTTTGGGGGGAGAGGGCAGGGTGAGGGGGGTATGCAACGGCCGATGAAGCCACCCCTCACCCGGTGTCGTCCCTTCGCAGGGGAGAGGGGATTTAATTGCATCGGGATAATATGTTGATATCGTTGAAATTACAATGGTATAAAGTTTAACTGCAAGATAGTGTAATCTTCTCCATGCAATTTTGTTGCCGGACACTACTGGGATTTAGGGGGATTTCAAGAAATTATATTAAATCCCCCTACCCCCAGTAGTGTCCGGCAAGGTTTTTTTTGCTTTTGCCCTTTTTGCTTTTGCCCTTTGCCTTTTGCCCCACGGGTCCGCCTTACAAAAAAGTCCTTTTGAGGGCAACCTGGTATGACTGCTTGCAAATCCATGTCCGAGCCCTTCACCCCGCTGACCCAGCTCCTGGAAGAGGGCTTAACCGGAGGCATTTACACCGCCGCGGTGGCCCTGGCTGGGGTGGTTGGTGAGCTACGGTGGCAGGCCGCGGTGGGCCGGGTCTCCCGGGACCCGGGAGCCCAGGCTGCCACCGCGGCTACCGTCTTTGATCTGGCTTCCCTCACCAAACCCCTGGCCACTGCCCTGGCGCTGCTGCTGCTGATGGACGATGGCAGGCTCACGCCCGCGGCCACCCTGGGGGAGTTCCTGCCCCAGGCCTGGTTGCCGCCGGACAAGCGCTCCTTGAGCCTCGGGAGTCTCCTGGCCCATCGTGCCGGACTGCCGGCCTCGGAGCCCTTTTATCAGGAAATTCTTATGGCCCCCCCGGGGGCCCGCCGAGCCCTCTTACCTCACCTGGCCGCGGCCTCACCTCTGGTCCAGCCCCCGGACACCGCCACCCTATACAGCGACCTGGGATTCATGCTCCTGCAGGCGGTGGTGGAAACCGTCTCCGGCCTGAACCTGGACCGCTTCTGCGAAGAAAGAATTTACCGTCCTTTAGGGCTGGAAGTCTTGGGCTTCAACCCCTTATCCATCCGGGCCCAGGCTGGGCCCGCTCCCGAAAACCGAAAATCGAAAATCGAAAACCGCCTTTACGCCGCCACCGAAACCGGCCTCATTGCCGGGCGCCGGGTCTGCGGCGAGGTGCACGACGAAAACGCCTGGGCCGCGGGGGGCGTGGCCGGGCACGCCGGCCTCTTCGGCCGGGGAATCGAGGTTTTTCATCTGGTGGCCGCCATCTACCGGGCTTATCAAGGAGAAACCGGGCTGCCCTTCTCTCCCGCCTCAGTGCGCCGCTTCCTGACCCCGGTGGCCAGGGGGGCCCGGGCCTTGGGGTTCGACACCCCCGACTCCGAAGCCTGCCGGTGCTCGGCGGGACGCTATTTCTCGCCCCTTAGCGTCGGCCACCGGGGTTTCACCGGTGTCTCTTTTTGGCTGGACCTGGAGCTGGGGCAGATGGTAGTCTTACTCACCAACCGGGTGCACCTGGGCCGGGACGACAAGGCCGGGATCCAGGCCTTCCGGCCCCGCTTCCACGAAGCGGCCTCCCTGGCCCTGGGGTTTAGCCGGGCATTTCGCTAATTCTTGGTGCGGTAACAGTCTTCCTTATCAAAAATGTAGGGTGCGCACTGCGCACCAGCAAATATAGTAAGCAGCAATGTAGTTGTAAGTGGCACAGACCTCTGCCCTGTGTTTCAGGGGCTGGAAACCGGCGCCACTTACAGCGCAGGCTAAAGCCTGCGGCTACCAACGCAAAACCTCCGGCAGGGTGCGCACTGCGCACCATAGACGGATACCGCGGCACCCGCAGGTCGGCTGCTCAAGCCAAGCCGGAGCTTGGAAACGAGAGGAAAACAGATTAAACCTCAGGAGGATTTTACTATGGAGTTGGGTTTGAATATGGAAATAAAACTGGCGGATTATGATGAAACTAATGCGAAAAGTCATGATATTGATCACCGTGATGACATTGGATTCTTCAGCAATTTAATAAATGATAAAACATTTAACGCTTATTGATTTTGCTCCGATCAATATGGTATAATTAATTAAAATAAATAGCTAATTGGAGCAAAATCATGCAACAGAAAACGCTCAGCCTGCTGCAATTTCAAAAA
>JBEKDQ010000379.1:0-2107 GCA_050014275.1 Desulfobaccales bacterium
GTCCTTTTGCATCATGGACACCAGGGCGCCGTAAACGATGCCGATGAGGGCCAGGATGGAAAACAGGGGCACAAAGTAATGGGCCGCCTGGGGGAACAATGGCATATTGAAGCGCAGGAAACCGTAAGTCCCCATCTTCAAGAGCACCGCGGCCAGGATGACGGAAGCCACCGTGGGCGCTTCGGTGTGGGCGTCGGGCAACCAGGTGTGGAAGGGGAACAGGGGCACCTTGATGGCGAAGGCCAGGCCAAAGGCCAGGAACATCCAATACTGCATGTGAAAGGGGATGGCCAGGCCGTACATCTTCAGCAGATCGAAGGTGTAGACGCCGGTGGTCTTACCGTAGTGGAAGTAAAGAACCAAAATGGCCACCAGCATCAGCACCGAGCCGAACATGGTAAACAGGAAGAACTTAATGGCCGCATAGACCCGCCGGGCCGGGCTGCCCCAGATGCCGATGAGCAGGTACATGGGGATCAGCATCACTTCCCAAAAGATGTAGAAGAGGAAAAGGTCCAGGGAGGCGAATACCCCGATCATGCCGCTTATCAGGGCCAGCAGGCAGATCATGAACTCCTTGACATGGGTCTGGATGTCGGTCCAGGTGGCCAGCACGCAGAGCGGGGTTAGAAAGGTGGTGAGCAGGATGAGCAGCAGAGAGAAGCCATCCACCCCGAGATAATAGCTGACGCCGTAACTGGGAATCCAATTGTGGCGCTCCACGAACTGCATGGCGGCGGTGCCGTTGTCGAAGCGGAACCACAGGGGCAGGGAGAAGGCCAACTCCAACAGAGACACCCCCAAGGTGGCGCCTTTGAGGACCTGGTGATTCTTCGGGTCCAGGAACAGCAGCAACCCCACCCCCAGGAGGGGGAGGAAGATCAGGATGGAGAGGATTGGTAGATGCATTGAGCCACCCTCAGGTTAACGTTCGATGAGATAGCCCGCGATGAGCACCACCCCCAGGAGGATGGCCAGGGCATAGGTTTGTAGGAAGCCGGTTTCCAGCTTGCGGAGATGGGCGCCGAGCCAAACGACGGTGCTGGCGCTGCCGTTCACCGCGCCGTCAATCACCTGTTCATCCACCTCATGCCACAGGAAGTCGGAGCCCTCCTTGACCGGCTCCACTACCGCGGCGTCATAAAACTCATCCACAAAATATTTGTGATAGATGTATTCGTAGAGCACCGGGAATTTCGCCACCACCCGGGCCGGCAAGTCCGGCTTTTTGATGTAGCACTTGTAGGCGATGAAGATGCCCACGAGGGCGACGCTCATGCTGAAGGCCATCAGGAAGATTTCGAAGGACATGGCGTGGTACGCCTCAGGGTGCAGGGTGGCGATGGCCGGGGCCAGGAACTCTTGGAATTTATTGGCCCCTTCGATGATGGGGAAACCCACAAAACCGCCTACCGCCGACAGGACCGCCAGGATTATCAGCGGCACCGCCATGGTCCAGGGCGCTTCATGGGGGTGGACCTCATGGTGGTCGAACCTTTCCTTGCCATAGAAGGTCATGAACACCGCCCGGAACATGTAGAAGGCGGTGATTAAGGCGGCCACGGTGGCGATGCCCCAATAGAGGACGCGGCCGTCCACCAGGGAATAAAAGAGGATTTCATCCTTGCTGAAGAAGCCGGCGAAGGGGAAGATGCCGGAAATGGCCAGGGTGGCCACCATGAAGGTCCAATAGGTGATGGGCATGTACTTCCTGAGGCCGCCCATGTAGCGCATATCCTGTTGGCCGTGCATGGCGTGGATCACCGAGCCGGATCCCAGGAAGAGAAGGGCCTTGAAAAAGGCGTGAGTCATGAGATGGAAGATACCGGAGACAAAGGCCCCCACGCCACAGGCCATGACCATATATCCCAATTGGCTCACGGTGGAGTAAGCCAGGACGCGTTTGATGTCGTTTTGCGCCATGCCTATGGTGGCGGCGAAAAAGGCGGTCAGCAGGCCCACCACCGCCACCACCGTCAGGGAGACCGGGGCCAGCACGTACAGGGCGCTGCAACGGGCCAACATATAGACCCCCGCGGTGACCATGGTGGCCGCGTGGATCAGGGCGGACACCGGAGTGGGGCCTTCCATGGCGTCGGGCAGCCAG
>JBEKDQ010000380.1:0-2101 GCA_050014275.1 Desulfobaccales bacterium
TGAAGAATTTGGTGGCACAGGCGTCCCTCGAAACAAACCTGTGCGGACTGAGCGGCGGGCGAGATGCCCGCCCCACCGGTCTTTTCATAATTTATGGGTGGGCCGAAGGCCCATGAATGACTGCCTTAAAAGTGAAGAATTGGTGGCACAGGCGTCTCGCCTGTGCGGATTGAGTGGCGGGCGAGACCCCGCCCCACCGGCCTTCTCATAATTTATGGGTGGGCCAAAGGCCCATGAACGGCTCTCCCGAAAAGTTCCTGAGTATGTGGGATACGCACCCTCTGGTAGCCGGTTCCCGCGCCGCCGGGGGCGGCGGCGCTACATTTTCATGATTTACATTTTCTGTTTTCTTTGAAAGATCAAGCCAAAGTCAAAGCTACTTAGCAGAGACGGAAAAAACCGGGAAACCGAAAACGGAAAACCCTCCCCTTCACCGTCGGGAGTTTCGGTAGATATAACCCAGGGCTTTATAAAGCAGACGGGCGGCGGTGAATTCGCTCAGCCGCTGGCCCGGGATGGGGGCCAGTTCCACCAGGTCCAGGCCGATGATGGGGCCGCGCCGGGCCAGGGCCGCCATGACGGCCAGCGCCTGGTAATAAGTCAAGCCGCCGGGCTCCGGGGTCCCCACCCCTGGCATGATGCCCGGGTCCAGGGCATCCAGGTCGATGCTCAGGTAGACCGGTCCGGAAATACCTTGTAGATGCTCCAGGGCGCGCTGCCAGCCATCCGGAGAGTGCAGGTCCCGGGCCGGATAGACCTTGAGGCGCGGCGCCACCCGCAGGAACTGGAACTCCTCCTGGGAGTAGCTGCGGGTCCCCAGGAGGGTCAGGGGCCGGCCCAACTCGTAGACCCGGCGCAGGACACAGGCGTGGGAGAGCTTGCTGCCGTCATAAGCGTCCCGGAGATCGGCGTGGGCATCCAGGGCCACCACCGTCAGGTCCGGGTAGCGGGTCTGGGCTGCCTGCACCAGGGCGGCGGTGATGGTGTGCTCGCCTCCCAGGGCGGCGATCAATTTCCCCTGCTGAATCCAGGGCTGCACCAGGCGGCGGATCTTGTCCAGCATGGCCTGGGGACCGGAGGCCTCCGGCAGCACCGGCAAGGCGGTGGCCAGGCGGATGGCCGCCGCGGGTTCCCAATCGCCCTCTTCATCCCACAACTCCACCTGCCGGGAAGCCGATAAGATGGCCTCCGGCCCTTCACGGGTACCGCCCCCGTATGTGATCGTGGCTTCATAGGGGATGGGCAGGATCACCGCTTCGGCTTCTTTCAGGGGCAGGGATTTGGCATCCAGAAAGGATAGATTAGACATGGTCCGGCTCCCCCGACTCCACTTCTTTCATTTCCATCTCCTTCAGACGCCGGTAGATGGTGGCCAGACCGATGCCCAGGAGGCGGGCGGCCAACTCTTTGTCGCCCTGGGTTTTTTTCAGGGTCTGGAGGATGGCCAGGCGCTCGATCTCCCCCATAGTAACACCCACCGGCAGAACGATCTTGTCGTCCTCTGGGGAGTGCCGGCGGATTTCGTCGGGCAGGTCCTGGAAGGCCACCAGATTGCCGGTGGTCAGGGCTACGGCCCGTTCCACCACGTTTTGCAGCTCCCGCACGTTCCCCGGCCAGGAATAACTCTCCAGGGTCCGCATGGCCTCCGGGCTGAATCCCATGGCCGGGCGGTCGTTTTCCAGGCAGAACTTGTCCAGGAAGTGCAGGGCCAGCAGGGGGATGTCCTCCGGCCGCTGCCGCAAGGGCGGGACGATAAGGTGGATGACGTTGAGGCGGTAAAACAGGTCCTTACGGAAACGCCCGGCGGCGACCGCGGCCTCCAGGTCCAGGTTGGTGGCGGCGATCAGCCGGACATCCACCTTCAGGGTCTGGGACCCTCCCACCCTTTCGAACTCTCCCTCCTGGAGCACCCGTAGCAGCTTCACCTGGGTGGGTGGGGGCATCTCGCTGATTTCATCCAGGAAGAGGGTGCCGCCGTCGGCCAATTCGAAGCGGCCTTTGCGCTGCTGGATGGCCCCGGTGAAGGCCCCCTTCTCGTGACCGAAGAGTTCCGATTCGATGAGTCCTTCCGGCAAGGCGCCGCAATTCACCTTGACAAAGG
>JBEKDQ010000381.1:0-2100 GCA_050014275.1 Desulfobaccales bacterium
CCTCCAGGCGGGGATAGCCCTGGAAGAGATACCCCAGGGATTCCCGGACGGTATGGCTGTGGACATAATCCTCGGCCTGGGAGCTTAAGCGCGGGCGCTCAAAACGGGCCAGAATGGTATTATAAAAGGCGATGTTGGCCTGCCGGGAGTCGAACAAGACCCCATCGCAATCAAAGGCTACCAGCTTGATCAAACCACGTGTCCCGGAATAAATAGAAATGAAGGCATCCCCACCGTCGGCGGGGGCGGAAACCCTGCCTGCCTTGAAAAGTTGTGAAGAATTGATGGCACAGGCGTCTCGCCTGTGCGGACTGAGTGGCAGGCGAGACGCCAGCCCCACCGGTTTTCTCATAATCTATGGGTGGGCCAAAAGGCCCATGAGCGGCTGCACAGGATCAGGATTTAATTCATGATAGGTTAATTTGAAATCTCCGGGTTGTCAATAGCCTATCTGCCGGAACTGGACCGGGCAAGGATGCCGGCAGGCTGCACAGGCAGAGGCCCAGGCTACCAAGTCCAGATAGCCTAAGCGCCCGCCTGTGTATTTTCAGAACGCCCTCCCCTTAAAAAAGAGCTTTTCCCTTGATTTTTAGCGGAGTTTTTCCCAAAATGCAGGAATGCCTATTACTTCCGAAAGCTCGCGGCTCTCGGCCCTGAGAAACCTACTAAAAAAATCGTCCCAGGATGTGGACGCCCTCCTGGTCTGCGGCCCGGAGAACCGCCGTTATCTCAGCGGCTTCAGCGCGGAGGATCCCGACTGGGGATTGCTTCTCATCACCCAGGCCGCGGCGTTGCTCATCACCGATTTCCGCTACCAACTTTGGGCCCAGCAAGAAGCCGCGGCCTTTCGGATTGAGGTTTACCGCCAAACCCTGGGGGAAAGCCTGGCGGAGCTCCTTAAAGAGTTGGGGGTGCGCCGCCTGGGCTTCGAGGCGGCCCACCTTAGCTACCGGCAGTATCAGCGGCTGAGCGCCGCCGCGGCCACGCAGGGCCTCCGGGTGGAGTGGGAGCCCCTGGAAGGGTTGGTGGAAGAGCTGCGGGAAACCAAGTCGCCGGATGAATTGGCGGCCATGCGCCGGGCTCTGGAACTGAGCGAACTGGTCCTGCGCCGGGTTGCCGCGGCGCTGGCCCCGGGGAAGACAGAGCGCCAGGTGGCCTGGGAGATTGAAAAGGGTCTGCGAGAGGGGGGGGCGGAGGCCCTGGCCTTTCCCCCCATCGTGGCCGCGGGAACCAATAGCGCCCGCCCCCACCACCAGCCGGGTGACCGGGTCATCGAGGCCGGGGAACCCATCATCATCGACATGGGCGCCCGGCTGAACGGCTACTGCGCCGATCTCACCCGCACTTATCTCCTGGGACCTCCGGATGAGCGGTTCCAAGAGATTTACACCCTGGTGCGCCAGGCCCAGGCGCGGGCGGAGACCGGGCTCCGGGCCGGGATGGACAGCCTGGCGGGAGACGCCCTGGCCCGGGAGGTGATCGCCGAGGCGGGCTACGGCGAGGCCTTCGGCCATTCCCTGGGTCACGGCGTGGGCCTGGCGGTGCATGAAAACCCTTCCCTGAACCCGAACCCGGAGCGCCGCACCTTACTCAAGTCCGGCAGCGTATTAACGGTGGAACCGGGCATCTACCTGGCGGATTGGGGCGGGGTTCGCCTGGAGAATATGGTGTTGTTGCAGCCGCAGGGGGCTGAGGTCTTGAACCGTTATCAGGAGTTTTATAGATGGTGAGGAGATGTTATTTTTGCGCAACTATCAGGAAACCAAAAGATTATTTTTCATTTCTCATTACCAAGCTCCTGCTTGAAAAGTTTTCATGTAGGGTGCGCACTGCGCACCATAAATATGCGTAATTCTGTATATTTTTGGAGGTCGAAGGCTCAGGAGCAATTGTTTCCAATTTTCTGCTTCGAAAAGTTTTAAAGAATTGGTGGCACAGGCGTCTCGCCTGTGCGGAGCAAGATAAAGCTTTCGATAAAAGCGCCTTTTGTGGTACAGGCTTCCAGCCTGTGTCGAACTCGTCGGCGGGCTGTGCCCGCCGAGTTTTGGCGGCCACAGGCCGCCCTATAGGTCTGCTCGGAAAAAGTTCCGAGCATGCGAG
>JBEKDQ010000382.1:0-2095 GCA_050014275.1 Desulfobaccales bacterium
ATTCCCCTTAACCAGTACACCCTGGGCCAACCCGGCGCCGTCCCGCATCACCAGAAAGCGCACCTTGCCGCTGGAGCGCAGATGGTAAACCCAACCCCGGAGGGTCACCATTTCTCCGAGATGCCTGGCCAAATCGGCGATATCGGTTACCGGGGGCGAGGTTTCCTTGGACATGCGACCATCCCCTACCGCGCCAGGAATACCGGCGGAAGAGAGAGGGGGCGGGTTTTAAACCCGCCCCTGGGATCTCAGGTGAAGATATGCCTCAGATTGATTGGAATTATGATTACCTGCGCGTAACGGGAAGTTATGGCTCCCGGGCTCACCTGTCGCCCCGCGTCTCACAGCATGATCTTGACATGTGCATTTTCCCGGAGGGTTTTGACCCATACGGAAAATTGCTTCTCCATCTCCTTCTGAGTCAAGATGCGGCGAATCTCCGGAGCCACCTCCTCATAGGACTGGGCCTGACCGCTCCGGCGTTCCAGCAGCTGAATCAATTGAATCCCTTGCGGAGTCATAACCGCGGCCACCTCTTTGGGACTTAACCGCCCCAGAAATTCCGAAACCTTGGGATCCAGGTCGTTTACTGGAACGAAACCGATGTCGGTTTCTATCAGGGAGTATTTCTTGGCGACTTCCGGAAAAGTTGCGCCGTCTTTGACTTCCTTGATGACGGTTTCCGCTTGCCTTTTTATCTCTGCTTGCTGGGCTTCGGTGGCATCCGCCGGCATCCCCATCTTGATGGTGCACAGGTGCAATTGGGCGCCGCCTTCCTTATATTTTTCATCGTAAACCTGGCGAACTTGCGCCTCACTGACCATGGCCTTGAGGCCCACCGCCATAACCAGGAGGCGATCCTGGGTTAGCTGGTCGGCGATATTTTGCTTGAGCTCACTAAGGGTGAGGCCGGCCTTGGCCAGGGCCTTATTCAAGGAATCCTCGTCCGGCAGATGATTGCGTTTCTTAAAATTTTCCAGGGCCGCATCCACTTCTTTATCTTCGATTTTGATCCCCCGGCGTTTGGCCTCGGCCTTGGCCAGCTTCCTGTCAATGAGGCTTTCCAGCATCTGGCGTTCGAGATCCTTGTCTTCTTTGCCTTTGGGAGAAATACCCTCTTGGGCCTCGATGGACCTGGAGTCCCTTTGCAGCTCCGACATGGTGATGACTTCATCATTGACTTCGGCCACAATCCGATCCACCACCATAACGGAGCCGGTCCTGGCCGATATCACTGCCAGCAGGCAGGTCAGGGCCAAGGTCAGCAGCCCTCTGGAAATTCTCTTCATGGTCTTCTACCTCTCCTCATCTGCATTAACAAATGTCTCCACTTCTTTCAAGCAGTTTTGCAAACGCCTCATGCATGGGCCGTCTTGGGGCAGCCGCACCCGTAAGGTTTGATCCTGAAAAAGGCGATAGGTATCCGGCTTGCTTTTCAACAGGCCGACCAGGCGCGGCAGGTCCAGGCGCTCCGGCTGGGCAAACTGCAGCCGCACAAAGCTGTCCTGCACCTCCAGACGCTTGAGGCCCAACTGCCGCAAGCGATGCTTGAGGCGGACCACCTCCAGGAGGTTGCGCCCCTCCGGAGGCAGCGGTCCGAAGCGATCCTGGAATTCCACTTCCAGTTCTTCCACCATCTCCGGGGTCAGCCGGCCGGAGAGTCGCCGGTAGAGACCCAGGCGCTGCTGGACATCGGGCACGTAATCTTCGGGCAGGTAGGCGGCCAAAGGCAGGCGGATCTCCGGGTCCAGGGCCAGGTCCTCCGGCTCGCCCTTGAACTCCCGAATAGCCTGTTCCAGGAGCTGCAGGTAAAGCTCATACCCGACTTCCGCCACCTGGCCGGATTGCGCCTGACCCAGGAGATTGCCGGCGCCCCGGATCTGCAGGTCGTGCATGGCGATCTTAAAACCGGAGCCCAGCTCGGTAAATTCCATCAAAGCCTTCAGGCGTTTTTGGGCCTCATTGGAGAGGGCATCCTCATCGGGCACCAGCAGGTAGGCATAGGCCTGCGACTGGCTGCGACCCACCCGGCCCCGCAGCTGATAGAGCTGCGCCAGCCCAAGGGTGTGGGCCCGGTTGATGATGATGGTGTTGG
>JBEKDQ010000383.1:0-2073 GCA_050014275.1 Desulfobaccales bacterium
ATCAGGTCACTTTTGACTACGTCATTCAACCGAACGGATCGTTTAGCTTCAACGGGAGCGAGACGGGCATTGATTTTGCCGATTTCCTGATTGGAGCGCCGAATAACTATAACCAGGGTCTGGATTTGCCGCTCCATTCCCGCGCCCGTTATTATGCTCTCTATGCCCAGGATAGCTGGCGGGCGACGCCCAACCTGACTCTCAATTATGGGCTACGTTGGGAAGTCACCACGCCCTGGTGGGAGACCAACGGCGAATTGGAGGACCTGGTCCCGGGCTTGCAGTCGAAGAGCTTTCCGGGCGCACCCGTGGGCTATGTTTTCCCCGGCGATCCGGGGGTTCCTTCCACTCTGGCCCCCACTCGCTATGACAATTTTGCCCCACGCATCGGACTTGCCTACTCTCCCCATGCCGACGGAGGGTTCTGGGGTAAGGTGCTCGGGGGGCCAGGCCGCTCCAGCATCCGGGCGGCATGGGGCAAGTACTATACCTCCTTTGAAAATATCGTCGATAAGCAGGAGCAAGGGGACGCTCCCTTCGGATACTATTGGGGCAGCCCGTCTCCCCCTTTGTTTACGACACCCTTCATCAATCGGCAAACTAATTTTAACAACGGCCAGCGGTTCCCCGTCCCCTCGCCTCCCCTTCATGTCAGCCCCGCCCACCCGGACACTGCCTTAACGGCCGCCGACTGGGCCAGCGAGTTCGAGCCCATTTCGTATTCGCCGGGCGTCTATACGGGGGATCACGTTCCTTATGGGGAAGACTATAATCTTTCCCTCCAGCGGCAGTTCGGGTCTGCCACGATCCTCAGCGTGAGTTACGTGGGCTCGCAGGGCCACAAGCTGCTCTCAACCATCGAAGCGAATCCTAGCAATCCCGCGCTGTGCTATAGCTTAAGCGCAGTCGCTGGAAGTCAGCAAGCCATAGCACTGGGTATCCCCGGGGTTATGCCGAATACTCCCACCTGTGGCCCCGGATCTGAAGACGGTTTGTTCTACCCCGCCGCGGGCGGTTCCGTTGCGGTACGTCCACGCTTTGGTGCGGCTTTAGGCGGCGATGGCTGGTTCTCGACCATCGGAAATTCCGACTACAACTCCCTTCAGGTTTCGCTGCGCCACTCGGTGGGCGGCCTCGAATTTCTGGCGGGTTACACTTACAGCAAGACCATGGATAACGCTTCGGGCGACGGCCTGGGTCAGGGTGACAACCTGAACCCCGAGAACACCCGTATTACCCGCGCCTTGTCCGCCTTTGACGTCGCGCACAACTTTGTGATTAGTTACAACTACCGCCTGCCTTTTGAAAAGCTCTGGCGGCCCAACCGCCTGACCAGTGGCTGGCAGATCTCGGGAATTACCCGCTTTGCCACGGGCTTTCCGGTTTACATCCTGGAGCCCGACGACCATTCGCTGCTGGGGACGAACCAATCCGGACAGGGTAATGCCATCGACGAACCGAACTACACGCCGGGGAACCTGAAGTTTACCAACCCTCGGAAAGCGGTTTTCCCCGGCGCCAGTCCCCAGTGCCCCAATGGCTGCAATCCCTACTTCAACACTTCCTTGTTCAGCGAGGATCCTGTGGGGCAGCTTGGCAATGCCAACCGCCGGTTCTTCACAGGACCGGGTTGGAACAACTGGGACATGGCGCTAGTCAAAGATCTCCGGCTGACGGAAACGAAGTCTCTGCAATTCCGGGGGGAGTTCTTCAACACCTTTAACCATACCCAATTTGGGGGGGTTACAGGCAATTACCAAAGCTCGGCCTTCGGTTTTGTGACAAGCGCAAACGCTCCCCGCATCGGTCAAGTTGCCATGAAGTTCATTTTCTAGCAAACCTCCCAAGCCCGGGGCGGGACCTGTTTCCGCCCCGGGTCGGCTGGCCAGTTCTTTTCGGCGAACCGATGCCAGCCCTCTTCCCGAATCGAATTGTGAACCTTCTCCCCAAATTGAATTTTTTTGCGGCAGCCCCGATCCGTTGATAAGTTTTTCGGCCAGACTTTCCGGCAGCGCTGCAGGTTCTTGTGGACAAAGGGGGTGCGCGGGCTGTGATGGCACGGGTTTCGGCGTG
>JBEKDQ010000384.1:0-2045 GCA_050014275.1 Desulfobaccales bacterium
GTTTTATGAACTCTCAAGGGGATGCCATCGCGATCCTGGCCTGCGACCTGCAAGACCCTCCCGAGGTCATTCTGAGGTTCTTGGAAAAATGGCAAGCGGGGGCGCAGATAGTCTGGGGCCGGCGGCTAACCCGAGAGGATGACCGATGGCGGACTCTTGCCAGCCAGGTCTTCTCTAAGCTCATCCGTCGATTTGCCATGCCGCCCAGATCCCAGTTTACTACCGGGAGCTTTTTGTTGGTGGATCAACTTGTTGTTAATTGCCTGAACCAGTTTCACGAGCACAACCGGATTACCTTCGCCCTGGTAGCCTGGACCGGATTTGAACAAGCCACGGTTGACTATGACCGCAAACAGCGCGTGGCCGGCAAGACTGGCTGGAGTTTTAGTAAGATGATAAAGGCCATGTATGATACCTTTATCGGGTTCTCGTTACTGCCCATCAGACTAATGACCATCGTCGGCGCGGTGGTTTCGGCCCTCACCCTGCCGATTGCCATATATCTGGTCTATGGCTGGCTGGTCGGCAAACCTCTCATAGGCTGGACCAGTTTAATGCTGGTGGTGGTCTTGCTTTTCGGCATTCAGTTTTTCTTTATGAGCATTTCGGGGGAATATCTGTATAGGATCTATTCTGAGTCGGTCCGCCGCCCGCTCTATTTTATCAGTGATAAAACCGAGTAAATCCCAGGAGTCGTTAAACAACGCATGGAAGAACTTATTGCCGTCCGGGTTCAGGAGGCCTCGGGTGTTTCCCCCCATCTGCTTTGGGCTCGGGGTGGCACCTTTCATCTGCCCGCTTCTTTAGTGGAAAGATATGGACTGGGTGAGCCTTTGTCGGCGGATGGCAGCCTGCAGATCTCTCCTAAGATGGCCGGCATTGCGGCTTCCCATGGCGCGGAGCTGCGTTTGCGCTGCGCCTTTACCGAAAAGCCACCCTGGTCCTGCCGGTTGCCAGTGTCTTATCAAATAATTCCCCCCCGGCTCAGGAACCTGATCGCCTCCGCCTTGGGCTTTTGGCGGCGCCGCCAGGTCTCCCGGTGGGCTGCTTTCCCCGGTTGGCCCCTGGATCTCAGTGCGGATTTTCTGGCAGATTGGGGGAGCGGCGGGCCTGGGGGTTTCGCCTCCGGACCCACCCCGGTTATACTTACCCATGACCTTGATTCAGCCGAGGGCCTGGGAAACCTGGTCAGGTGGTTCTTGGAGGCCGAAGAGGCCGTGGGGGCCCGCTCCACTAATTTTGTGGTCCCCTGCGCCTGGCCTTTGGATCATGGGCTGCTCGCCGAGGTCCACCAGCGCGGCCACGAAATCGGGGTCCATGGCTATGACCATAGTAATCGGACACCCTTCCTGGATGCCAAGGAGCGGCGGCGCCGCTTGGCAGCAGCTCATGACCTGTTGGAAAGGTATAGCGCGGTGGGCTATCGGGCCCCGTCGCTTATCCGGACTATGGTACTTTTTGAGGATTTGGCGGAGCTTTTTTCCTACGACAGCAGCATCCCCACTTCCGGCGGCCTTTTCCCGGTTCCCAACAATGGGTGTGCCAGCGCCCGCCCTTTTAGTCTGGCAGGCATCGTGGAAGTGCCGTTAAGCCTGCCCCGGGATGGCAGCCTGCGATTTTTGGGGTATGCTCCCGAGCAAGTGCTCGACCTCTGGATTGAGTGCGCCCGAAAGATTGCCGCGTCCGGCGGGGTGGTGGTCCTGCTTACTCACTGCGAGAGTCGGTTCAGCGGCAATGCCGCGATGCTCCATGCCTATCGCGGTTTCCTGGAGTTCGTCTCCTCCTCCGGGGAGTTTACCTTCAGTTCCATGCGAGCAGTCGTGCAGAAAGCCAATAATTTTGTCACGCCAGAGGATGAACCCGTTACCAGCCAGAACCAAAAGTAATGCGGCAGTGAAAATTAATTGGTCCCGATTCAATGAACTTATCTTCACTACCATGCTGGCTAATCTGTGGTTCTATTTGCGGCCCCGGGGCTGGCTCAAGATGCTCACCAAGTCTGTGGCCGGAGGAAGCGTGGTCCTTCTACCATCCTGATGGTTCTT
>JBEKDQ010000385.1:0-2042 GCA_050014275.1 Desulfobaccales bacterium
TTGTGAAACTATAGTGTGTACTATTCCCGTAGCTTCGGCGGCCTGGTGCGACCGTCAAGCCTGAAAATCCCGCCGTCCCGCAATGTTTGATTATCGAAGCATTATGTAGTCATGTCAAGTTCAGCCTCCTCAGGCCGCCTCCCCCTCATTTCCCCCCGATTCCGAGGGAAGTGGCCGGATCTCTGGACCGAGCCGCCCCGGCCACCGGTCCTCTCCCCGCACCCCAAGCCGCTCCCGCCGCCGGTTCCCGGGCCGCTCCCTCCTCCTTGCCCAGCCATTTCGCCAGCAGGTTCCGGATCTCCGAGCCATGCCGTCGCAGCAGCCGCTCCACGTCCAGCACACTGGGCCGGTCCTTCTTCCGATTCCAGGGCGGACGCAACCACCAATCCGTGGAGCCTTCGGCCTCCAACCGGAACTGAGCCAACCGCAGCAGGCTCAGCGTCACCCACTGGACCTGGCTGGTCCGCTCGATCGGGGCCTGGGTCCAGGCCCGGCACTCTTCCCAACCCAGCCGCTGCTTGAGGTCCCGGAACACGTCCTCCTGGCGGAATCGCCCCGCAAACCCTTCCACCATCTCCACGCCGGTCAACTCGGTCGCCGAACTGACCAGGTGAAACCGCTGGCGGTAACCCTCAACCTCGGCGACCACCACCTTGACCGGCACTTCCGCACCGGCGACCCACCACAGGCACACCTGTTCCTTCCAGCGGACATGCCGCTGCCGACCATAAATGAAGCCTTCGCCCTCCTGCCACGGTCCCGACCACCGTCCCCCCTGACAGGGGGGTGGCAACCGGCGGCCCCATTTCTGGTTGGCCCGACACCCGGGTGGCGGCAGGGCGTACAGCCGAGCGTCCGGCCGCAACCGGGTCAAGAACTCGATGCGGGGGTGCCCCGGCTCGGGCTGGACCAAGGGCCGGACCACGCTTCGGAGGGCGTAGGCCCCGTCAAAGATCCCCAGGTGCCGCCCGCCGGTGATCCGCGCCTGCTCCCGGATCAGTTCCACCACCAACTCACATTTGGTCCGGAAAACTACGGTGTGATCGGAGTCCTGGGATTGAAGAGGCAACTGGGATTTCCGGAAGTAGAGCCGTCCCGACAGGGGCAGGCACCAGGGGGGTTGACCGGGGTTGTCGAGCAGGGCCCCGAGCACCACCCAGTTGTGGGCCCGCACGGTGGGAGCTCGATTGGGACAGCGGGCGGTATATTCGTGGAAGGTGCAGGTTCCCCAGACGTCCGGGCTATTGCGATGGACCTTGGTGTCATCGACGGCCGAGATATGATAGCCGTGCCAGAGCCGCCCGGGGGCGGTCTCGACCAACCGGGTCAGGCTGGCGGTGACGTAGTCGGGGTGCCAGGCGCCGTACTCGGCGAAGGATTCCAGCGCCTTCCAGTCAGCGGGCCGCTCCAGGGCCAGGACCGACTGGGTGATGGTGTGCTCCTCGCCGTTGATGGCCATGGCGGTGACCCATTCGGCGAACCGGCGAAAGCTGGGGCCGGTGAAGGCCCAGGCGAAGGCCGACAGCAGGGCTTGCCAGATCGACCAAAGCCGCTTAGCGTGAGTCATGGGACATCTCCTGTTGCGGTGCCAAAGGGGTTCTATCCCCCATCCCTTTCAACATGGGAAACCGTCAAAAACACGGGCTTTTTGAGAAAAACCGTGGCCGAGAACTACGGAAGACGGAGCCAGATTGCAAAAAACCTCGGAAAATCGGCCATTCTTGCGTGTTGAGAGGGCTGCTCTGAAGGACCTACCTGGAATTCTCTCCGTGATCTCCGGGCACCCGAAGGGTCGCTCCGTGGTTATAAGATCTTCATATCTTCCTGAATCATCTTCGAGGTTAAGTGCCCCGGCCCGGACCTGCGGTCGTGGCAGGCTGGCGCGGTTCAGTTTACCCCAAAGACTTGCCGTCTGGTGGGTCGCGCTACCATGGCCGATCCTCCCAGTGCCGGCGGTGCTTTTAGCCCTGTGTCGGGTGGTTGTTGTTTTTGTTACGGGCACGCCGCGTGACTGGAGGAAAGAGGACTTCCACCATCAGAAT
>JBEKDQ010000386.1:0-2038 GCA_050014275.1 Desulfobaccales bacterium
TCTTGTTGAATGGGTTGGGGGTCTTTGAGTTTAAAGACCGCATGGCCTCTCGGATGCACAAGAAAGTGGACATCTACATGGGGTGCAAGGAAAGGGCCTTGCGTTTCGGGGTGCGGCGCTATGTGGTCCTGGTGAAGCTGGCTTGAGCCCCGTCCTCACTTAACCCTCTCAATATAACTGCCAGTGCGGCTGTCTACCTTGACCCGGTCCCCTTCATTGATGAACAAGGGCACCTGGATGTTGGCGCCGGACTCCAGGACCGCGGGCTTGGTCCCGCCAGCGGCGGTGTCGCCTTTGACTCCGGGTTCGGTCTGAGCCACCGCCAGCTCCACAAAGTTGGGCAACTCCACGCCCACCGGCTCTTTATTGAAGAAGAGGACCTTGAGGTCCAGGTTTTCGATGAGATAGAGGCGCGCCTCACCCACCTGCGCCTCGGTGAGCATGATCTGTTCGTAGCTGTCGTTGTCCATCATGCAGTAGCGGTCCCCCTCCCGGTAGAGATACTGCATCTCCCGTTCCATGAGGTCCGGCTTCTTGACCCGCTCCCCGGAGCGGAAGGTCTGATCCAACACCCGCCCGGTGAGGAGGTTCTTCAGCTTGGTGCGCACAAAGGCGCCACCTTTGCCGGGCTTGACGTGTTGAAAATCTACCATGATGTATGGAGTGCCATCCAACTCAATCTTCAGGCCTTTCTTAAACTCGGCGGTGGAGTACATAGGCCACCTTTTTCCTTCCGTGTCGTGAAATACCAACTCTATGAGGTTGGGGCCACCCTGGGACTGTCCGGTTTGCCAGGGCAAACCGCAGTCGTGGCGGGTTAAACGGCCAACCGCCTGGCTTCAGCGGGTCTTCTTGGGGCTGGGTTTGGGAGCTCCCTCCAGGCGATCCCAAGACCAATGGTGCTTGCCGGCTTCCGACGGGGCTCCGGCCTCGGCTGGGGACTCAGCAAGAGGGCCGCCGGCGGGCGGCGAGGGCGATGCAGAGGGCTGACGCGGGCCAGGGGGCAACTGAAAGATTATCTCGCTTTTCTTAACGAAATTCAACTCCTGGTGAATGAGGTCCTGGATCATTTCCGGATCGTTCTGCAAGCGATCGATAGTGCGGGCCAGGCGGGCGTTCTCCTCGGCCAGGCGGGCGTTCTCCTGATCCAGACGCAACTGTTCCTGATGGGAGCGGTAGATCTGGTAGAGGCTCCGGTGGCTGAAGAACACCGTGACCAGGACCATCCCCCCCAGGATGACGGCCAATCCGGTTAGCAGCCTATGGCTGCCCTTTGAGCTGGCGACTTCGAATGGAGTAGTCGGCGAAGTCATTCCCCCCCCAACCAGACTTATGAACTAATATTGCCTCAAAAATTATTCGGATGCAAGCAAAAATGAGGGTTTTGGGGCGTGGGCGCCAGGATAACCGATATTTTTGACAAAGTCGCGGCCCCGGCAAGGTTTTTTTTATTTTTTTAGTATTTTTTATAAGGGGAGACCGGGGCTAGGCCACGGGGTTTCTTCTCAAGTGGGCGGGGAACCGACCCACCCGGACCTTCGATCCCGGGGATGAGGTCTTGTCTATAGCCTCTATTGACAAGTGCGGGTAAAAATCATAGATTTTTGATAGTTAGGGGATTCGTGAAAAAGGTTGCCAACCCGTCAGGTGAGGGGAGCGGAGTGACAAAGATCGAGCTGCCCTTGACTCCTATGGCCGCTACCGGCATCGGTTCGGTGCCTTTTACCGATCCGGAGGAGGCCGTGTCCCTGATCCTGGAGGCCATGCCCCGGATACCCTATTGGCCTCAAATGGTGCGCTTGGGGTTTAGGGAGGAGATGACTGCCCAGGCCGCCCGGGGCCTGGCGAACCTGAAGATCGACGAGGCAGCCCGCACCGTGCAGGTGGACCCGGATCTTCCCCGGGACCAGGCCCTGGCGGAATTTTATGAGGCGGTCCTGGCTGGTGAGCTAACCCCATTTGCCCTGGAGGAGAAGGAAGCCCGCGGGTTCTTTGCCCTGCTCCGGGCCGCAGCCGCCGGACAGCTTCCTTGCCAGAC
>JBEKDQ010000387.1:0-2037 GCA_050014275.1 Desulfobaccales bacterium
CTTCAACACCCGCATCTACCCGGCGGGCCATTACGGCTTCGGCACCGCTTCGGCCGCGGCCCTGGGGGCCAAGTTCAGCCTGGACCAGGCCCATCAGAACAACTACAACAGCGTCCTCACCAAGATCCTCGTCTTCGCCGGGGACGGCGCCATCTACGACATTGGCAATGGACCCTTCAACCATGCCCTGGGGGAAAACTACGACATCACCTGGGTAATTTTCAATAATGAAGGCTACATGAACACCGGCATGCAGAAGTCCGGAGCTACCCGTTTCGGCAGCGATCGCTCCACCTCTCCCATCGGCAAGAAATACGCGGGCAAGACTACCCTGCACCGGAGGATTATCAGCCAGGCCATGGCCATTTCCCATGTCTATGCGGCTAAACTCTCCATCGACAACCCCTTTTATGCCATCAAGATCCTCAAGGAAGCCATCGCCTACAACGGTCCCTCAATGGTGGAATTCTTCTCCACTTGCCCCACCGGGCACGTCACCAACGACTGGGCCGGGCCGCTGATCGCGCGGATGATGGTGGAGTCCCGCAAATGGCAGGTGGCGGTGCGGCGGCCCTTCCAGCGCATTGACATCTCCGGCAACCCCTCGCCGGACGAGATCTATCCCAAGGAGGGCAGATCCTTCAAACGGGGGGTCAAGCGGGACGCGGCCACCTTCTACGACGTGGTCAGTATGTTGGGCCAATATAATGCCCATCTCAAGAGCGTGAAAAGCGGCGATATCCCCGAGATCGTCCGGGTCAACGAAACCGTCAGCCTGTTCCGCTGGCTGCGGAACCAATATATGGCCGGTTACCGAGACACCATGCCCACCGAGGAAGAGGTGGAACGCATCGTGGAAGAGCGCTATAAGCTGTAAGTTGAAAACCTTCGAAATCTGGGGGCCAGGTGCCTTACCCTGACCCCTTGATTTTTTTTTTTAATGGGGGGCGTTCCAGTAGTGTCCGGCAAGGGTTTTGCTATGAGGGCGGCAGTAGGGATTTGTTGAACTTAGGTATGCCCACTAGCTAATCAATTCACGGAAATTCAAGCTATTTCTTTCTCCCTCTTGGGGGGAAAGGGCAGGGTGAGGGGGATATGCAACGGCCGATGAAGCCCCCCCTCACCCGGTGTCGTCCCCTCGCAGGGGAGAGGGGATTTAGTCGTATCGATATAATATATTGATATCATTGAAATTACAATGGCATAGAGTTTAACTTTCGAGATAGTGTAATCTTCCCCTTGCAATTTTGTTGCCGGACACTACTGGGGGCGTTCCCAATTAACGCCCCTTAACCTCAACTCTCAGATCGGCATCCTTAAATATTGGCGCAGATTTTGGGTAAGCGTGATAAGATGGACCAAAGGTGCCGTCCAAAAAACGCCCTGCATCTGTTCACCTGTTACCGAAAACGAAACCCGAAAACTTCCTGAATCTCAGGCTGGGATAGTGATTAACACGAGATGGTCAATTCGGCAGACCTGGAAATCGAATACCGATACAGCTCCCGGCGCAGGAGCATCGCCCTGATGGTCACCCCCCGGGGGAAACTGGTGGTCACTTCCCCCCGGGGCACCCCGCCGGCGCAAATCTCCCAGGCCCTGGCCCGGCACCGCAGCTGGATCGAGCAGAAGGTGGCGGAAAGGCGAGAGGCCTGGGCCCGCCTCCGGGATGGGATGGTCTACTTCTTGGGACGGCCTTATTCTCTATCCTTTGCCGGCCGGCAGCGGGAGCCGGGGGCGCCCCGGGGGGAGGAAATCGGGGAACCTCCGGATTTGCCTGCCTGCGGTAGGCCCGCCCTGAGAGATTGGCTGAGCCGTCGGGCGGCGGCGCATATCCAGGAACGGCTGGCCCGTTATGCCCCGGACCTGGGGGTTAAGGCGCGGCCGCTGGAACTCGCGCAATGGAAGCGGCGCTGGGGCGAATGCCACCCGGACGGCCGCCTGCGCTTCAACTGGCGGCTGATCATGCTGCCGCCGGAGATCATCGATTACGTGGTGGTGCATGAACTCGCCCATCTGCGGGTCCCGGGCCATAAT
>JBEKDQ010000388.1:0-2019 GCA_050014275.1 Desulfobaccales bacterium
CGGTAAACTTCCCCCTGTCCCATCCCCCGCCCCCGTGGGGGTGATTGTCCCGCCTGGCCCGAAACGGGCCACCCCGGCGCTCCTTCCCCGCCCCCGTGGGGGTGATACTCCCCTCCAGGGTGCCCATTTCTTTCCGGCGGGCCCGGCACTCAGGGGCACTTCACGGGGCATTTTCGCACGATTCCTCCCGGGTGAAGGGTAAGGGTTAGGGTCCTGCCCTTATCTCTCATTCTGGGGTGTCTCAGGCCTCTCCAAACAGGGGCAGCCCCACCTCTTGCCCCGAGGCCTAGACCGTTGAGCCTTGCTCTTGCCCTTGACCATGGTGCCAACCCTGGCCGCCGGCGTCCACCATCCCCACTCACCACCTTCCCGTCTAGGCGCCGGCCTTCCCTTCGCATATCCCTGTCCAGGCCGCCGCGCCTGCCCTCCGGGCCCCGTCCTCCAGCTATTAGGATTTTTCGGCCAGGGAAGGCAAACCCCGGGTATTAACGGACACTTGCCTTGAGCCCCGGACTCGATGTGCACCCTGCCGGCCCCCGGCCCCCCGGCCTGGGCCTGCCCTGCCGCTCCGTCGCCGTCCGCCCCCGGCGCCCCTCCACCAGAGGAAAAACCGGCCTGGGAGACCCAACCCAAGGATCGTCTAAGTCCCCCCCTCTGTTCTAATACCTGCCTTATAAATTTTATTGCAAATACATCTTGACAAATTAGACAGGAGACATTGCCGCAAGATAGGGTAGACTTTTTGCGCGGCTGCCCTTTTTTTGCTCAGCTCTCTAGATTTTTCCCAAAATACTTTTCCCGGACTTTAATCGGGGGAAAATAGGAGCAGCCCCCGGTTAAGGGGCTGGCCCAAAAATTTTAATGAAAAATTCTCCCCGGTCGACTGTGACCGCATGGGAATATCCCCCCCATGATGGGAACCAGGCCAAAAATTTATAAGCAAAATCTGGCTGGGTGGCGAGGCCTTCATGGGGCGATTTAAGCATTTTACAGGCTACCCTGACCTTTCTCCCTTGGGTGGGCCCTTTGCGAGCCGTGGTGGGTCTGTGAGTGGTCCTCAGTACCGTAGATTTATCTTTCCGAAGATAGGGGTGAGGAGGCTTCTGGGGTGCCGGTGCTCTCGGGCGCGCAGGATCGGCCAGGGTAAGGGCGACGGCACCCGTGCCGATTTCTGGATACCTTCTGTTCTGGCGTCAACCCTGGCTGGTCCCCACACCTCTGGCCTTGATCTGAATCAAACCCGAAAGCCGGAGACTGCTACTCCTGCCCCTCCTTTTATATATCTGGCCCGGAAATTTTTTTAAAAAATTCGTCCGCACAAAAGTAAAAATCGCCCAATAAAATCAACTGGACTCTATAAAAGGGCCCACAATCTACCAGACGCTTTAGTTTTGCTTGTTCGGCTATTTTTTCACTTTGCCACCTGGTTCGGTTGCTTCCAGGATAGACCCTTATCTTTTTTTGAATGCCCTGGTAAAATGAAACAGCTTCCTTTATGCCATGTTCAGGTATGCATGGGCAGGTTGGTTGATTTTTAGTTGTCTCTTTTTTTGCGGCGGGATAACGCGAAACATCCGGGTAGGCGCACATGATCATTCTCCACGCCGGATTCCTTGAGAACCGACTTTGGCTTTGGGGCGAAACGGCTGTCGAATCGGAATCCCGCCCTCAGGGGCAGCGTAAGAGAAAATCGAAAGGCTCCAGCTCCACACCCCTCCCCTATGATGCCGGGGCCGAAAGGCTATGGCGGGCTCTCCAAGATATCGGCATTAATGGGCCGGCGGGCAAGTTTGATGCCGACCAAATCGTTGCCTGGCTCCCGACGATAAAACAGCGGCCGATAGCATCCAGCCCTTTGATCACCAACTCGCCGGATTCCCCAGAGCATGCGCCCCCAGCCCCCTGGCGGATAACCGTCTTGCCCCTGCCGGAAGAGATAGGACTTGAAGTTCTCTCTGCCGGTATCGGCAAAGAGGTGCTGGCTCCGGGGGTGATTGTCGGTAAAGATGTGCAGTTCTG
>JBEKDQ010000389.1:0-2012 GCA_050014275.1 Desulfobaccales bacterium
ACCTGCAGCGCTGCATCTTTTGCGGCCTATGCCAGGAGGCCTGTCCCAAGGCGGCCATCAAGTTAAACAACGACTATGAGCTGGCCCAATACGATAAGAACGCCCTGATTCTCAATATTGAGACAGCAACTCAGCCGGAATCCAACTTGCGGCTGAAGGATTGGCTATAAAGGAGGCCTGGGGGATGCAGATTCTGTTTTTCATCCTGGCCGCAGTGGCCCTGATCTCCGGCGGCCTGGTGGTCTTTCAGCGCTACCCCTTGAGAAGCGCCCTCTGGCTCATCGTCAACTTCTTTGCGGTAGCCGGCATCTACTTGCTGGCCCATGCCGAGTTCATCGCCGCCATCCAGGTGATCGTTTATGCCGGGGCCATCATGGTGCTGTTCCTGTTCGTCATTATGCTCATGAATCTGCGGCAGCCCGAGGAGGCCCCGGTAATTCCCCATATCGGGCAGAAGCTTCTGGGCGGGGTCCTGGCCGGCTTCACCACCCTGATCATGATTTACGCCTACCGCCGGGCCAGCCTGCCGGCGGGCAGGGAAGTCGTACCGGGACTGGGCAACACCGAATCCATTGCTCGCAGCCTGTTTACCGATTATCTGCTGCCCTTTGAGGTCACCTCGATCCTCCTCCTGGTGGCCATCGTCGGCGCGGTGGTCCTGGCTAAAAGTAAGTTGAAGTGAGAATTAGGGGTAATCCCGTTCATTTAAGCGCCAGGGAGCTGATGGGAAGTCATTTCTTTGGTCATTCTGAGGGGGACGAAGGCGACGAAGAATCTCTAAATACGAGATTACTTCGCTTCGCTATCATGACAAAAAAAATGCAGGGTGGGCACTGCCCACCAATTCCTTAGAAAAGAACGCTTAAGTGAACCGTATTGGAATTAGGGGAGAATGCTCATGGTAGTGCCCTTGTCTTATTACCTGGCCCTGAGCGTGGCCCTGTTCGCCCTGGGAGTGATCGGGGTGATCATTCGGCGCAACGCCATCGTCATCCTCATGAGCATCGAGATGATGCTCAATGCCGTCAACCTGGCCTTTATCGGGTTTGCCGACTATTTCAAGGCGGTGGATGGACAGACGTTCGTGTTTTTCGTCTTGACCGTGGCCGCCGCGGAAGTGGCGGTGGGCCTGGCCCTGATTGTCGCCATCTTCCGCAACCGGGGCGACATTTATGTCGACGACCTGAATATCCTCAGGTGGTGAGGCGATCCTCATGATGGATTATGTCTGGCTGATACCTCTATTCCCCCTCATCGGCTTTTTGATCAACGGCCTGCTGGGCAAGAGATTGTCCAAGAATGTGGTGGGAACTATCGGCTCGCTGGCCGTGGGCCTGAGCTTCCTGCTCACCGTGGGCATCTTCCTGGAATTTTTGCAATTGCCGCACGGGGCCCGGGTGGTGGAAAAGACGATGTTCACCTGGATCTCCGCCGGCAGTTTCCAGGCCCAGGCGGCCTTCCTCATCGACCCCCTGTCCCTGGTGATGCTCCTGGTGGTCTCCGGGGTGAGCACCCTGATCCACATCTACTCCGTGGGTTACATGTACGACGATCCGGGGTTTTACCGCTACTTCGCCTATCTCAACCTCTTCGTCTTTAATATGCTCATCCTGGTGAGCGCCAATAACTTCCTATTGATGTTCGTGGGTTGGGAAGGAGTAGGGCTCTGCTCCTACCTCTTGATCGGCTTTTGGTATGAGCGCCGCTCGGCCAGCGACGCGGGCAAAAAGGCTTTCGTGGTCAACCGGATCGGCGATTTCGGCTTCCTGCTGGGCATCTTCATCATCTTCTGGACCTTCGGCACCCTCCATTTCCGGGAGGTCTTCGCGGCCGCCTCCCATTATCCGGTGGGCTCCGCGGTGATCACCGCCGCTACCCTCTGCCTGTTTCTGGGGGCCACCGGCAAGTCGGCCCAGATTCCTCTCTACGTCTGGCTGCCCGACGCCATGGAAGGCCCCACTCCGGTGTCCGCCCTGATCCACGCGGCCACCATGGTCACCGCGGGGGTCTAT
>JBEKDQ010000390.1:0-2007 GCA_050014275.1 Desulfobaccales bacterium
CAACGGGATCACCGAGTATAGCAGTGAGGTCAACGGCTATCTCGCCTCGGTTTCTTATAGCCCGACGGTGTTTTCCCTTGCATCTGGAGGGACCGTTGACTTTGCCGTGGGGGCTACCAGCCGCGGTTTTTATAATGACACCACCGGCATTGCCGCTACGATCAGTTCGGTCCCCGTCCCCCCCACCGTCCTCCTCCTGGGCTCTGGTTTGGTGGGGCTGGCCTGGAGATGGCGCCGGAAAACCGCTTGAGGAGAATTTTTAACGTTGTTCTCTAAATGAGGGCGAATCTGCGAGCTCCAATAACTTTTAAAGAAGGGGTAAGGCATGAAAAAATTAATTCTTCTATTGGCCCTGGTGGTTCCATTGATTTTTGCCCCGGCAGCCGGAGCAAATTTGATCTTGAACGGCAACTTCGAGTCGGGAATTGCTCCTGGGGTGTTTACAACGATTTATGCGGTGGATAGCACCAGCATAACCGACTGGACCGTCACTGATGGCTCGGTGGACTATATCGGCAGCTACTGGACCCCCCCCGCTGGATTGCCCCCTGGCTCGCACAGTCTGGACATGAATGGAAATTCGCAGGGGAGCATCGCGCAAGCCTTCAACACCACCTATGGCCAAAAGTATATAGTGACTTTTGATCTGGCTGGCAATTTTGATGGCCTCCCCAACCCGAAAACCTTGACTGTATCCGTGGCCGTGGGCGGCGCACCCCAAACTTTCTCCTTTAGCGAGCCCGCAAACTGGAGCTATACTAACATGGGCTGGACCCCCGAAGACTTTATCTTTACGGCTATTAGCTCCAGTACCACTCTGACATTTACTGGGGACCCGACTTATCTTCCAGGATGGGGTCTTCCTACGACGCCCTATGGACCTACCCTGGCCAATGTGACAGTAAATGCCGTCCCCCTGCCCCCCTCCATGCTGCTGCTGGGCTCTGGTTTGGCGGGGCTGGGCCTCCTGCGCCGGAGGAAGATCTTCAAAGCATAACCAAACTCGGCGCGAGGCGGGGATGGAAAGCCACTGGTCTTCAGGACGAAGATGGGCGGGATGCCTGGAAGATGGCAGATCGGCTTTTTTTGCGGTTCAATAATAATAAGGAGGGTAGTGAATATGTCTCGGCCAGATGATTTTATATCGAAAGAGTCTCGGTTCTCCAAGATTCTCGGGATAGCGACGCGTGTATTATTATCCTTAATGGTGCTCTCTCTGCTGATCACGTCTGCCGCCCTGGCGACCACCATACCCATCACTGCCACCGGGGCAGGTCTCACCGTCGCGGGTACGCCGGATCCCAACTGGCTTATAGAGAATGATACTGCTTATCCTGGGTTAAATGGCCAGCCTGCCCAGTTGTTGGCCCCAGGCTGCAACAACTAGTATACCGGCTGGTTGGCGAATGGGCCGGATTCCAACTGGATCGGCATCACGGCCAACAAAACAAATAATGGTCCCGCGCCTTATTCATTCCAGTACACTTTCAATCTGAGTTCGTTCGTTCTCTCCACCGTATCACTCTCGGGATCTTGGACCATCGATGATGAGGGCACCCTGAGCGTCAACGATCACGTGATCTCCACTTTGGGCAATGGCAATTGGGTCTCGCTCGATAATTTCAGCCTTGCGGCCGGCAGTGGTTTATTGAACCAGGGGTTGAATACTCTCGATATCAACATGACCTCGGATGATCAATACCTGGAAGGTGGCCGGTTGGAGGGCTCTATCACCGGCACTCAGGTGCCTGAACCATGCACCATGCTTCTTTTGGGTTCGGGACTCGCAGGGCTTGCCGGATTCAGAAGTCGGTTCAAAAGAAGCTAACCATCTTCCACCCATTGATACCCAAGGCAGGGTCAGCCATGGCCCTGCCTTTTTTTTTGGTGGTGCGCCCTGCCGGGCGCACCACAAAAAAAAGGCGGCCCGGAGGCCGCCTGTTAAATCTCTGCAAGTAATTTAGATTAAAAGTGGTAAGCCACCCCCAACTGGCCGCTGAACAGCTG
>JBEKDQ010000391.1:0-2001 GCA_050014275.1 Desulfobaccales bacterium
GTCCCCCGGCCGCACCCCGGTCATGTACATGGAGCGGGCCACCAGATCGGCCCAGGTCTCGATATCCCGGCGGGTGTAATAGATCACGGTGGCCTGGCCGGTGGTGCCCGAAGAGGCATGCAGCCGGACGATTTCCGTCTGGGGGACGCTGAGCAGGTCCCGGCCCCGGGCCCGCAGGTCGTCCTTGCTGGTGAAGGGAATCCGGCGGATATCTTCCAGGCTATTGATCCCCTCCGCCCTCACCCCGGCCCGGGCCAGGCGCTCGCCATAAAAGGGGCTGCGGGCCGCCCGGCTGACCGTCTGCCGCAGGCGCTGCAGTTGCAGTTCCTGCAATGCGGCGCCCTCGAGGGTCTCAATGGTCCGGTCCCAATACACTGGCTTCTCCCGATGGGCGGGTTGCCCCTACGTTTTGGTGGGCAGTGCCCGTCCTACACCTTTGGTTTGGCGAAAGGTTGCCCCCTCCATGTTTTATGCGGAGGGAGACCGTATGTCAAGAATGGCCAGCCTCCGATTCCGCCTTGCCAAGCCGGGGAAAACTCCCTATCATATTCCTCAAAGAGGGCGGCCATGGCGCAGAAAGACATCCCCCAGGAAATCATGGCCCGGGTACAGGAGCTCCGGGAGCAGATCAATTACCACAATTACCGTTACTATGTCCTGGATGACCCGGTAATCTCCGATGCGGAATTCGACCGTCTTCTGCAGGAGCTCGTCGAATTGGAGGAGCGCTATCCCCAGTTGTTGACCCCGGATTCCCCCAGCCAGCGGGTGGGGGCCGCGCCCCTGGAAAAGTTCGAGACGGTGCGCCACCGGCTGCCGATGATTTCCCTGGAAAATGCCTTCAGTGAGGCCGAGGTGCGGGAGTTCGAGGAGCGCCTGCATCGCTTTCTGCACAGCCGCGAGACACTCCAATACGTCATGGAGCCCAAGGTGGATGGCTGCGCCATTGAACTGGTCTATGAACTGGGGCGCTTCCGCGTGGGCTCTACCCGGGGCGACGGGGTTCGGGGGGAAAACGTCACCCAGAATCTGAAGACCATCCATACCATCCCCTTGCAAATCCTCACCCGGGAAGAGCCGGCCCCGGAGCTGCTGGAGGTCCGGGGCGAAGTCTACATGGATCTGAGTGAGTTCAAGAAGCTCAATGAGCAGCGCCTGTCCCAGGGCGAGCCGGCTTTTGCCAACCCCCGCAATGCCGCGGCGGGCTCTCTGCGCCAACTGGACCCCAGCATCACCGCGGCCCGCCCCCTGAAGATCTTCTGTTACGGGGTAGGCGAGGTGCGGGGCCGCAGTTTTGCGTCCCAGTGGGAAGTGCTGCAGACCTTGAGAACCTGGGGGTTTCGGGTCTCGCCGCTCATCGAGCGGGGTGAGGGGATCGATTCGGCCATCGCCTACCACCACCGGCTGGAGCAGCAACGCCACGGCCTGCCTTACGAAATCGACGGCATGGTGATCAAGGTGGACTCCCTCTCCCTGCAGGAGAGGTTGGGCGCCAAGAGCCGCAGTCCCCGCTGGGCCCTGGCCTACAAGTTTGCGGCCACTCAGGCGACTACCCGGGTGCTGGACATTGTGGTCAACGTCGGGCGCACCGGCGCGGTCACCCCCATGGCGGTGATGCAGCCGGTTACGCTGGGCGGCGTCACCGTCAGCAGGGCCACCCTGCACAACGAAGACGAAGTGGCTCGCAAGGACGTGCGGGTTGGTGATTGGGTGCTGGTCCAGCGGGCCGGCGACGTCATCCCCGAGGTGGTCAAGGTCATCAGCGAGCGCCGCACCGGCCAGGAGAAACCATTTCAGATGCCCAAGCTCTGCCCGGCATGCGGAACCCCCCTGGTGCGGCCCCCGGGCGAGAAGGTGACCCGCTGCCCCAACCCCGATTGCTTCGGGGCCCAGACCCGGGCCATCATGCATTTCGCCTCCAAAGGGGCCATGGACATCGACGGCCTGGGGGAAAAGATTATCCGGCAGTTGGTGTCCGCGGGCCTGGTGCGGGAGGTCAGC
>JBEKDQ010000392.1:0-1996 GCA_050014275.1 Desulfobaccales bacterium
CTCTGGCCATTGAGCTATTCCCGCTTCCTGAGGGCAATTGGTGGAGAGGGGAGGATTCGAACCTCCGAAGGCTGCGCCGGCAGATTTACAGTCTGCTCCCTTTGGCCACTTGGGAACCTCTCCAGACTGAAAAATGTCCTCCCTGGAGCTGGCGATGGGACTCGAACCCGCAACCTGCTGATTACAAATCAGCCGCTCTACCATTGAGCTACGCCAGCCTCGCAAGCCCCTCACCATAGGCCAGAACTGCTCATATTATAACTTATAAAAGTTATTTGAAGTCGGGACATTTGTCAATAGGCTGGTCCGGAAAAAAATCCCCTTCCCCGTAGAGACAACCCTTACCATTTGACAGGCCCGCGCTGAAGTGGCATATTTTGACCAGGCTTTCGGCTGTAAGCTGCTAACAAAGGATTCGAGAAAATTTTTTTGAGCTGCCAGATGTCTGCTACTAGCTGACAGCAGTAATGTCCGGCAAGGTTTTTGCCATTAGGCGTTTAAGCTGGGCACTGCCCACCAAAACCAGAGATCTGATTGAACATAGGCATGCCCACTAGCTAATTATTTCATGGAATTTACAAGCTTTTTCCCTCTACCCCCAAGGAGGGAGAGGGCAGGGTGAGAAAGGGGTATGCACGGCCGATCAAGCCACCCCTCACCCTGGTAAGGTTACAGCAGTATAATATAATGATATCGTTGAATGATATCGTTGAAATTACCATGGCATAGAGTTTAACTGCGCGCTAATGTAAGTTTCTTCATGAAATTTTGTTCACGGATACTACTGAGCTGACAGCTAAAGGAGAGAGCTCCCATGGACCCGGCCCGCGCCCGACTGCTGCGGCAACTGCCCCAGGTGGACGAATTGTTGCGCCACCCGCACCTAAGCCTGGCGGTGGCCTCTCTGCCCCGCCCCCAGGCCGCGGCCGCGGTGCGCCGCGGCCTGGCGGAGCAGCGGCAGTTTTGGTCCGCCTGCCCCGCAGCTGACCTGCCACCCGAACTGGACCTGGCCGGCCTGTTGCAGGAACTCCTGAAAATCCTGGAGGCCGCCGGGCAGCCCTCTTTGCGCCGGGTGCTCAACGGCACCGGGGTGGTGATCCACACCAATCTGGGACGCTCTCCGCTGGCCGCGGCAGCCCTGGCGCAAATCCACGAGGTAGCGGTCCATTATAGCACCCTGGAATATGACCTGAATCTGGGCCAACGCGGCTCCCGCCAGGACCACCTGGAAGGGCTGCTTCAGGAGCTCACTGGAGCCGACGCGGCCCTGGTGGTGAATAATAACGCCGCCGCGGTGCTCCTGGCCCTCAGCGCCCTGGCCCAGGGAAAGGAGGTCATTATCTCCCGGGGGCAACTGGTGGAGATCGGCGGCTCCTTCCGCCTGCCGGAGATCATGGCGGTGAGCGGCGCCCTCCTCCGGGAAGTGGGCACCACCAATAAAACGCATCTTAAGGACTACGAACAGGCCATCAGCCTGGAGACCGCCATGCTGCTGAAAGTCCATCCCAGCAATTTCCGGATCACCGGCTTCACCTCCGGGGTGGCCCTGCCGGAGCTGGTGGCCTTAGGAAGGCGCTACGGCCTCCTGGTGGTGGAGGACCTGGGCAGCGGCTGTCTGGTAGACCTGTCCCGCTACGGTTTGGAGCGGGAACCCACCGTCCAGGAGACCTTGCAGGCCGGGGCCGACCTGGTGCTCTTTTCCGGTGACAAGCTCCTCGGGGGACCCCAGGCCGGCCTGGCCCTGGGCTCCCGGGAAGTGATCTCCCGCCTGCGCCGGCACCCCCTCACCCGGGCCCTGAGGCCGGACAAACTCACCCTGGCTGGCCTGGAGGCCACCTTACGCCTCTACCTGGAGGAATCCCAGGCCATGTCGGCCATCCCGACCCTGCGGCTGCTCACCCGACCGCTGGCGGAACTTAAGCGGCAGGCCCGGGCCCTGGCCCGCCACCTGCAGCGGGTCTTGGGGCCAGGGGTCCAGGTGCAGGTAGTGGAAAGC
>JBEKDQ010000393.1:0-1979 GCA_050014275.1 Desulfobaccales bacterium
CATACTGGCTCAAACTTTTCATAATTTATGGGTGAGCCGAAGGCTCATGAATGACTGCCTTGTAAATTTTCTGAGTATGCGGAATATCCACCCTCTGGTTGCCGGTTCCCGCGCCGCCGCGGGCGGCGGCGCTACATTTTCATGGTTTACGGGTTAACCAGGGGCTCATTAGCGACTGCCTTGAAAAGTTGTGAAAAATTGGTGGCACAGGCGTCTCGCCTGCGCGGACTGAGTGGCGGGTTAGTGATGGCAGGCACGGAGGCCCGCCCCACAGGCCCGCCCCACCGGTCTTCTCATAATTTATGGATGGGCCCAAGGCTCATGAACGGTTGTCATGAAAAGTTCCGCTTACGTCTTCTCTTCGGCGGTTTTCGGATTTCCGGAAAGCGTAAGAAAGCCAGAGAGCGCCTCCAAGAGCTCGTCCGGGGCACCGGTTGCTTCGGCAACCTTCCTGGCGGCCTGAGAACTCCCCAAGGATTTTTATGTCCCCAATTTCCCCGGGGGACTTTTCCTCTTCAACAAGAGGTCTTACTATTATCAATGGCGGTTATTGGCACGAGAGCGGCCTCACCGCCGGATCCTCCCCCCATTTCTGTAGAGGGTATGCCTATGGCTGGAATTGGCAGGCTCTTGGCAGCCGCCGCCCTGGTGCTGGCATTTGCCGGGGCGCCGCTGGCGGCCACGGACATCCGCATCAACCCGGTGCCGCCCCAGGTCCAGCCCCAATGGACCCCGGTGCCCAATGCCCCCGGAGTCGATTGGGCCCCCAACCTTCCCACCGATGTCTTCCGCAACGGGACCAGATATTACTTTTATTGGGAGGGCAATCTCTTCCAGGGGAGGAAGCCCAGCGGCCCCTGGAAGTTTGTAATCGAGCCTCCCGGCTGGTTCTCGGAAATCGACCCAATCTATTTTAAGACGGTGAAGAAAGAGCAGCCGGCCGGGTCAGCCGCGCCCCCGGGCCCGGGGCCCTCGCCCCCGAAGGCGCTCCCCCCAGCCGCGCCCTTGCCTCCTCCCCCGGGGGAAGCCCCCTCGTCTCCTCCAGGGGCCCCCAATCTCCCCCAGGTGAGGTGATGGCAGGACAGCATCTTCGGCGGGGCAGTGGCGCCTCTCCGGAAAGTCCCACGGTTTTCTACGGGGCGCCGGGTCAGTAATGTCCGGCAAAAAAATTGCTAGAGGAAGATTATACTGTCTCGCAGTTAAACTCTAGGCCATTATAATTTCAACGATATCAACATATTATATCGATGCTCTAAATCCCTTCTCCCCTGCGAGGGGACGACACCGGGCGAGGGGTGGCTTCATCGGCCGTTGCATACCCCCCCTCTCACCTTCCCTCTCCCCCCAAGGGGGGAGAGGGAAATAGCTTGTAAATTCCATGAATTGATTAGCTAGTGAGCATGTCTAAGTTCAAACAAATCCCTACTGCCTGCCTCATAGCAAAAACCTTGCCGGACACTACTGGCGCCGGGCACCTTTTTCCAAACCCCGCCCGGCTGGACCAAGGGCTGGAAAATCGGCTGGGGAGAGGAGGCCATGCCGCCGGTCCCGTGGAAAAAATCACCACCGGTACCTCACGGCCACCCCGGCAAGAAGGGGAAGTATGAGGGGGGCCCGAACCCGGCGAGGGATTCCATGAGGTCCAGGGCCACGGCAGGGAAAAATAATCTTCCTGCAACAGGGGGCCAGCCGGGTTAACCCGTCCTGTTTCCCGTTTACCGTTTCCCGTTTACCGTCCTTGCGGCGAGGCCTTTGACTTTGATTTTGCCTTTCACGGAAAACGGAAAACGGGAAACGGAGGGAGAGCGCCTCTCAGATATCGACGAATTTGGCGGCAATGGGGATGCGCCGTCCCATGCCGAAGGCCTTGGAGGTGACCTTCAGGCCCGGGGCCGCCTGCCGCCGTTTGTACTCACTGCGGTCAATGGCCTGGATCACCCAACGCACCGTGTCGGGCTGGAAGCCCCGGTCGACAATAT
>JBEKDQ010000394.1:0-1978 GCA_050014275.1 Desulfobaccales bacterium
AGGGAACTCCAACACATGCTCATAATGAAACTTGGCTTCTGCCCTTGCTGTTGGCGTCCAATCATAATGGATGACTCTTAACTTAACGCAGTAGTATTAGGAGCTATTGTAAAACCTGATTTCACCATCATCCTGAACGAAGTGAAGGATCTAAAGTCACTAAAAATAAGAGATTCTTCGCTGCGCTCAGAATGACCTTTTTGGGCAGACCGGAGTTTTACAACAGCTTCTAGATAGAAGTTAATCAGCCCGCATCCCGGCCGGCTGCCAATCCGCCCCGAATGGAGGACCATCATGAAATTATCACGTATTCTGCAAAATATCTCCCTAACCTTTGCCGCCGGCCGTTTGGGAGAACTGCTTACCTCCTTGTTAGTCTGGTTTTTTGGGGCCAGCGGCCTGGCCGGGGCCCTGGGGGGTGAAGCTCGCTCCGGCCTTCACCCCCGCCCTGGCTCTATCAGCGCCTGGTGTGGGGCGGCATCTGGGGCTGGCTCTTTCTCCTGCCGCTGGAGCTGTCTTATCCTGTGCGGGGCCTGCTCCACAGCCTGGGACCTTCATGCGTGAACTTGTTGGTGGTTCTTCCCTAACAGGCTCAAAAAGGCTTTTTTGGCTGGCAGTTGGGCTACCTGACACCGGTTTTGGTGCTTTTCTACAATGCGGTCTGGGGGGCTGGCCACCGGTTGGTGGCTGAAACTGACGGCCAGCCAGTAGATCACCGGCCCGCCGCGCCTTATCCCGCTGGCCTTCGCCTTTAGGAGAAAATATCTTACGTTTCCTTAAAGCGGTGGAGTATGGGTAAAGTCCGGCAACAAAAAAAGGGGGGGTATTATTTGCAAACTAAAACTCAGAGCATGATTCGAGTTTACGCTGGAAATCTATTCTGAAAAAACTTCTATTGTCATGTTTCAGAAATATGTTTAAAATTATCTATACGTTCTGGTAGCCGCAGGCTTTAGCCTGTGCTCATTTTATTAAGGATTTTCGCAATCTAAAGCTTGCGGCTACATTTTAAATGGCTAAAGATTATGAATATTCTTTATTAAAAGAAAATCTGAAACATAACATTAGGAGCTATTGTAAAATCTGATTTCACCATCATCCTGAACGAAGTGAAGGATCTAAAGTCACTAAAAATACGAGATGGTTCGCTGCGCTCAGAATGACCTTTTTGGGCAGACCGGGGGCAACAGCTTCTAGACTAGAAGTTAATCAGCCCGCATCCCGGGTGGCTGCCAATCCGCCCCGAATGGAGGGCCATCATGAAAACATCACGTATCCTGCAAAACATCTCCCTAACCTTTGCAGCCGGTTGTTTAGGAGGGCTGCTTACCGCCTTGGTGGTCTGGTTTTTTGGAGCCAGCGGCCTGGCCGGGGGCCTGGGGGTGAAGCTCGCTCCGGCCTTAACCCCGCCCTGGCTCTATCAGAAAATGGTGTGGGGCGGCATCTGGGGCTGGCTCTTTCTGCTGCCGCTGGGACTGTCTTATCCGGTGCGGGGCCTGCTCTACAGCCTGGGACCCTCGTGCGTGACCCTGTTGCTGATCCTTCCCTACCAGGCTCAAGTAGGCTTTTTCGGCTGGCAGTTGGGCTATCTGACGCCGGTTTTGGTGCTTTTCTACAATGCGGTCTGGGGGCTGACCGCCGGCTGGTGGCTGAAACTGGCGGCCAGCCAGTAGATCACCTAGCCCGCCGCGCCTCATCTCGCTGGCCTTCGCCTTTGGGAGAAAATATCTTACGCTTCCTTAAAACGGTGGAGTATGGGTAATGTCCGGCAACAAAATTGCACGGAGAAGATTACACTATCTCGCAGTTAAACTCTATGCCATTGTAATTTCAGCGATATCAACATATTATATCGATGCAATAAATCCCCTCTCCCCTGCGAGGGGACGACACCGGGTGAGGGGTGGCTTCATTGGCCGTTACATACCCCCCTCACCCTGCCCTCTCCCCCCTGTTTGGACCGGGGAGATGGGTAACA
>JBEKDQ010000395.1:0-1977 GCA_050014275.1 Desulfobaccales bacterium
ATCATAGACCCGCCAAACGTCCACGTAGCGGGCAAACTCCCGGACCACCAGGCGGATGACCTTTTCCGGATAATGGCGATAGCCGAAGAGGGAAGCCCCCCGCACCACCGTCTGCAACAGGGTCCCGGGCATGGCCTTGCGGATGATGCGCAACCGCTGGAAGGGGTTCACCTGGCGCCGCATCAGGTCCACGTGCACCGAGGCGCCGCCGCTCACCTCCACCGAGAAAAAACCGGCGGCCTCGCGCGCCGGGGCCACCCGCACACTGGTCATGGGCATCTGCCGGTTTTTGAAGTCGGACTGGGAGACGTCCCGCTCATTGTTGCACAGGTAATAGCCGTCCACCCCCCGCAAGATCTCCAGGATGGCCGCCGGCTCCATATCTTTATTTATGCGCGGCTCCATGGTTCATCCTCAAAAAGAGTTTCGAGTTATAGGGGCGACAGTGGCACAGGCTTCCAGCCTGTGATTGGGTCGCCCGGTTTCGAGTTTTTAGAGTGGAACTTTGAACTTTGAACTTTGAAATCCGTTTCCACCTTCATTGGGCATAAGGGTTCTGGCCATGCGCGTTAATCTCGGCGATGAGGCGGGCGATCTTGTCCACCTCCCGTTCCTCTTCCCGATAATCCAGGAGTTGCGGGTGCTCGTCGATATAGGCGGTATCCAGCTTCATGGCGATAAAGTCCGGCTCCTGGACGATCTGCTGAAAGTAGGGGATGGTGGTCTTCACCCCAATGATCAGAAACCCTTTAAGGGCCCGGGACATGCGGTCTACCGCCTCCCGCCAGTTGAAGCCGTAGACCGTGAGCTTCACCAGCATGGAGTCATAATAAGGCGTAATTTCGTAGCCCTGGTAGATGCTCCCATCCAGCCGGACCCCGTGGCCGCCGGGGGACTGGTAGACCTGGACCACGCCGGGGCTGGAGAGAAAGTCGTTCTTAGGGTCTTCGGCATTGATCCGCAACTCGATGGCGCAGCCGCGCTCCACCACCTGGTCCTGGTTGAAGCTGATGGGCTCGCCCATGGCGATGAGGAGCTGCTCCCGGACCATATCGATGCCGGTGACCATCTCGGTTACGGTGTGCTCCACCTGCAAGCGGGTGTTCACTTCCAGGAAGTAGTAGACCCCGTCCTGGTCTACCAGGAACTCCACCGTGCCGGCGCTGAGATAATTGGCTTTCTTAACGACCCGCACCGCGCCGGCGCAAATTTCCTCCAGCAGGGCCGGCGCCAGCCCGGCGGGGGCGATCTCGATGAGTTTCTGGTGGCGGCGCTGGATAGAGCAGTTACGGGTGCCGAGATGCACCACGTTGCCGTAGCCGTCGGCCAGGACCTGCACTTCCACGTGCCGCGGCCGGTTTACCCGCTTTTCCAGATAAATAGCCGGGTCCCCGAAGGACATCAGGGCCTCGGCCTGGGATCGTTCCAGACCGGCCAGCAGTTGCTTTTCATCCTCCGCCTGGCGAATCCCCCGCCCACCGCCGCCGGAAACGGCCTTGATCATGAGGGGATAGCCATTGGTAGCCGCGAAATCCAGGGCCTGCCGCGCCCCCGGGGCACCCGGGGGAAGGCTGGCAGTGGCGGGGATCACCGGGATGCCAGTCTCCTGGGCGGTCTTTCGGGCGACCACCTTGCTCCCCAGGCTGCGGATCACCTCCGGGGGCGGCCCGACGAACACCAGACCAGCGTCGATGCAGGCCTCGGGGAAGTTGGCATTCTCCGCCAGAAAGCCATAACCCGGGTGGATCGCCTGGGCCCCGGTCTCTCTGGCCGCCTCGATAATCTTGCCGATATTTAAGTAATCTTTCCGGGGGCCGGGGCCGATACACACCGCCTCATCGGCCCGCATGATATGGTAGGCGTCCTTGTCGGTCTCCTCATAGATGACCACCACCTTGAGGCCCAACTCCTGAGCGGAGCGCATGATGCGCAAGGCGATCTCCCCCCGATTGGCGATCAGAATCTTGTCAATCTTCC
>JBEKDQ010000396.1:0-1933 GCA_050014275.1 Desulfobaccales bacterium
TTTTCTCTGAGACATGGGCGTCACCTGTTTCCACGGCATAACCAGCCTCCTGCCAGAAGTGGTTATGCCATTTTAAACTGTTACCCATGTCTCCGAACATGTGTTACCTATGTCCCCGGTCTATACACCCCCAAGGGGGGAGAGGGAAATACTCTGCTACCTACCTTGTAGCAAAAACCTTTCCGGACACTACTGCCGATGGCCCCCTCCCCAAACCCCACCCCCAATCCCCATAATATAAAATGTAGCCTCCCGAGATTCTTCCCGCCTGGGACGGCAATATTGTACGATAGGCTCGGGGAGAGGTGCTCTCGATGAGCTTGGCGCCGGAATACCTCCCTGGTCGGAGCCACAGCTATCTTTTTCCACTTCAGGGAACTCCTCTCCCTGGTTTCCCGTGCTTGCCCCTGTGGCTGATCCAAATATTATTCAAATAATATTTCCAGAGCCTGGTAGGGACAGGTCCTCAAACAAAGCTCGCAGGCGATGCATTTCTCCTTCTCAAAGCTTACGGTCATGTCGGCCCGTTGGATAACCAGGGCATGAGTGGGGCAGGCACTTATACAAGCTGAACACTGGTTGCAGCGGTCTTCGAGCCATCTCACCTCTCCAGCCAGGGGTTCGACCCTTACTCCCAATTCCTCGAGAAACTGCATGGCCGCACCCAATTGCTCTTTATTGCCGCCGATTTCCACCACCATTCGCCCCCATTCGTTGGGACTGATGCGGGCCTGCAAAATATTGACCACCAGCCCGCGTTCCTGGATCAGCCGGTAAATGATGGGCTGGTCAATGATTTCCGGCGGGAAATTCAGCACGACTTTTTTAACGGGCATGGTTGACTCCTCTTTTTTTCCGGATGAATTTTTCACACAGCCTCTTTCACGGGTTCCCACGGCCGGAAATTGAGCGGTTTGAAAGCGTAACCGGAATCCGGAGCCGGCAGTGGGGCCAGGGGTTCGCTCAACAGGAAGGCGCCTTCTCCGATCCAGTTCTTTAAAGTCAGGGCGATTTCCCTGGCCCTGGCGTAGGAAGAGAGGCCCGCGGTTATCACTTTCTGGCCGTTAACGGTAATTTTTCCGGATTTGAGCTGCGCCAGTGTAACTTCGGCCAGGACCTGCGGCTTGCAGTTCGGGTAGGCTTCACCGTAGTCCACCACTGGACCGATGATTTCTTCGTCGCTCACTGATGCAAATCTCAGGATCTCCTCATCCAGGATGGGTATAGGAACGCCTAACCCTACGGTCAAGGTCACGCCATAGCCCCTGAATGATGCCCCCCGGAGCCATCGGGAGCTCATCTTTTTCAGATCCCCCCAAACCGCCAGCGTGCCGGCCGGTCTGGTGGGCACGCCCTGCTCGGTACGGGGCACCCCGGGATTATGCTGAGTGCCGTGGCTTACCACATACCCCTGACCTCCCCCCAGGAAGATCCGGGTCCCTATCCCGATGGTGCGATAGAGCGGGTCGTTGAGGAGGGGGCTCAACTGACCCGCAGTGCAGTAATTGGCATTACGCATCTTGGGCTGAAGCACCCCCATGTATGTATAGATGACCCGGTCCGAGAGATTCACCGCCACATTGTAATTCTGATAGGCATTCCTCATATTAAAGAGGGCCGCTTCATTGAGGTCTTGCAGCCGGATCCAGGTATCCAGGGTTTTCTTGGGATAACAGTCGGTGCCATAAGTGGAGACCTTCAGCCGGAGATCTTTGCCTGCCACCAGATCCTGGATGACGTGGGCTCCCCCATAAGAGAATTTGCCGGGAAAGACCTTGTTGCGAGGGTCATCCTCAGGCAAGGCGGTGGCCCCCACCATCAGGTCCACGGCGGCAAAGCCGGCATAGGCCGGGACATCGTTTACGGTAACAGTGCCCCCGCCCATCTTGATCCTGGGATTGGCGTGACCGACATTGAAATAGGCCCCCGAGGA
>JBEKDQ010000397.1:0-1928 GCA_050014275.1 Desulfobaccales bacterium
CGGGCCTGCTTCATTGACGATTTTCAGGGCCAGGTGATGGCCAAGTTCGCCCGGGAGACCCTCAAGGCCCAAACCGCCGCAGTGCTCTACGATGTGGCTTCGGAATACAACAAGGGCATTGCCGAATACTTCAAGAAATCCTTTGAGGCCGAAGGCGGCCAGGTGGTGGCCTTTGAATCCTACACCACGAACGACAAGGATTTCTCCTCCCAGCTCACTCTCATCAAGGCCGCCAATCCCGGGGTCCTGTTTCTGCCTAACTACTACAATGAAGTCCCCCTGCAGGTGCAGCAGGCCCGGCGCCTGGGGATCGTCTGCCCCTTCATCGGCTCCGACTCCTGGGGCAGCCCGGAAATCTTGACTCTGGGCGGACCGGTACTGGACGACTCCTACTTCAGCACCCATTATGCCCCGGATATTGCTACCGAAACCGCCCAGAAATTCATCCGGGCCTATGAAGTCAAATACGGCAAAAAACCTGACGATGTGGCTGCCCTCACCTATGACGCCGGGGGCTTGCTGTTGGCCGCCATCACCCAGGCGGGGGCCCTGGATCGCCAGAAGGTGCGGGACGCCCTGGCCGGGTTGCGGCAATACGAAGGGGTGACCGGCATCATGAAATTCCATGGCACCGGCGACCCCATCAAGAGCGCGGTGATCATCCACGTGAAGGATGGTAAATTCAATTATTATTCCACAGTGCAGCCATAAAAGGCAGTTTTTCGGTTTGCGGTTTTCGGTAACCGCCAGGGATCACAGGAATCTCGCCGGTGCCCTATCCAGCCAAAGACTTAATGGTCTATTTCATAAATTCGATAACTAATCATGACTTTGCTGAACTAACTCCTCCCCCTCCCGCTCACCGCGGGGGGAGGGGGCTAATGGAAACCTGCCTTACCCATGAAATTACGCCTCTTTAAACCTCTCTCCTTGATAAAAACTCGGGCAAGGTGATTAAAAACCCATGTTCCCAATCCTGGCGCAAAATGTCCTGAACGCCTTGCAACTGGGGAGCGTTTACGCCCTCATCGCCCTGGGCTATACCATGGTCTACGGCATTCTTAGCATGATCAACTTCGCCCACGGCGATATCTTCATGGTGGGCAGCTATCTCAGCCTGGCCGGAGCCCTCCTGCTACTGGGCCTGCCCCTGGGCCTGCCCTCCTTTCTGGTATTCACCGGGGCCCTGGCCTTCAGCATGATCCTCACCGCGCTCTTAGGGATGACCATCGAACGCCTGGCCTACCGGCCGTTGCGCCAGGCGCCCCGGGTCTCCGCGGTGATCACTGCCCTGGGGGTGGGCCTGTTCCTGGAAAATTTCACCCTGGGCCTGTTGGGTCCGGAGCCCCGGCACTTCCCCTCTTTGATTACCATGGTCCCCTGGGAGGTGGCCGGCCTCACCATTACTCCGCTGCAAGTGCTCATCATCTTGCTAGCCGCGGCCCTGATGATCCTCCTGGACCTCTTGGTGCGCCGCACCCTGCTGGGCATGGCCATGCGAGCCATCTCCTACCACCGCCCCATCGTGCCTCTCATGGGAGTGTCGGTTGACCGGGTCATCTCCGTCACCTTCGCCATCGGCTCGGCCATCGCCGCGGCCGGCGGCCTGATGTACGGTCTGGCCTACCCGGTGCTGGACCCCTACATGGGCATCCGTATTGGCTGGTGGGCCTTCATCGCCGCGGTGGTGGGCGGCATCGGCAATATCCGGGGCGCCATGCTGGGAGGCTTTATCCTGGGCACAGTGGAAGTCTTCACCCCATTGCTGCTGCCGTCTTCCACCTACCGGGACTTTGTGGCCTTCTCGCTGCTGCTGCTGCTCCTGGTCTTCAAACCCACCGGCCTCCTGGGCCGCCCGGTGTTTGAGAGGGTGTGATTAGGGAAGGGTTTTGGGGGGGGGGGGGGGGGGGGGGGGGGGGGGGGGGGGG
>JBEKDQ010000398.1:0-1928 GCA_050014275.1 Desulfobaccales bacterium
TGGAACTGCCCCGCCGCCACCGCCTCAACCACCTCTGTTTTCAACATCAGGTCCTGGACGTTGGCCTTGGGGATGATGACCCCCTGAGCCCCATCCAGACCCCGGGCCTTGCAAACCTTATAAAACCCTTCGATCTTCCAGTTGACCCCACCGATGGGCTGGGCCTCGCCCCGCTGGCTCACCGAACCGGTCATGGCGATATTCTGGGCCAGGGGCGCGTCCGCCAGGGCGGAGAGCAGGGTGGCCAGTTCCGCCATGGAGGCGGAATCGCCCTCCACCATGCCATAACTCTGCTCGAAGGCGAGGCTGGCGCTCAAGGTCAGGGGCTTATCCTGGGCGAAGCGGCTCTTCAGGAAGCCCGCCAGGATCAGCACCCCCTTGTTATGGATGTTTCCGGAGAGCTGGGATTCCCGGTCGATGGCCACCACCCCTTCCCGGCCCAGGGCGATGGTGCCGGTGATGCGGCTGGGCCGCCCAAAGGCGTGGTCTCCCAGGGCATAGACCGAGAGGCCGTTTATCTGGCCCACCACCTGGCCCGATGTCTCAATGAAGAGCATGCCTTCGTCGATTAATTCCTGCAGCTTCTCTTCCGGCAGGTCGGCCCGGTAGGTCTTCTCCTGGATGGCCTTTTCCACGTCGGCGCCCAAGACCTCCTGGTGGGTATTGTTCCGGGCCCAGTAGTTGGCCTCTTTCAATGTGTCCAGGACCTCCATGAGCTGCAGGGTGAGCTTGCTCCGGTGACCGGCCAACTCGCCGGCATACTCGATAAGGCGGGCCATGCCTGTCTTATGCAAGGGCAGGAGCGCCTTTTCCTTGCAATACCCGGCCACCAGGGCGCAGAACTTCTTAAGGTGGTCCTCGGTCTTATGCATTCGCCAGTCGAACTGGGCTTTGATTTTGAAGAGTTGCTGAAAGTCTTCATCGTAGGTGTAGAGAATCTGGTAGATGTAAGGGTCGCCGATGAGGATGATCTTGATGTTCAGAGGAATGGGCTGGGGCTGCAGGGTGCGGGTCCTGATCAGGCCATACATCTCCAGCGGGTCCTCAATGCCGATTTTCCCGTTTTTCAGGCAGCGTTTCAAGGCCTCATAGGAAATGGACCAGCGCAGCAGGTCCAGGGCCTTCAGGACCAGGTAGCCGCCGTTGGCCCGGTGCAGCGAGCCGTTGCGGATCAGGGTGAAGTCCGTCACCAGGGCGCCGAATTGGGCCCGGCGTTCCATGGCGCCGAAGAGGTTGGGATAAGTGGGATTGTTTTCAAGGACCACCGGGGCGCCCGTGGTTTCGCTGTGGTCCACGAAGACGTTCACCTGGTACTGGGTAAAGCTGGGCTCCGGCATGGGGAAGGGAAAGGGGCCCTGGGTCCCCGGCCGCCGCTTCAGGTCTTCAATGTTCTTCAGAACATCTTCCTGGACATCGTTGAGATAAACCTGGACCTGGGGAAGATCCTTATACTTCTCCCGCAGCTCCTCCATGAGGTGTCCCACCACATAGAGGGCCACGTCCTGATCCAGCTTCTTCTCCTTCTCCTGGTATTCCTTCTCCATCTTACGAATCTTGCGGATAGCCTCGTTCATCACCGCATGGAGCTGGGTCGACCTCTGCCGCAGCTTTTCCCGATCTTCGTCACCCAGGGCCTTGAGCTCTTCTTCACTCAAGGGCTTGCCCTCTTTGCCCGGGAAGATCATCAGCCCGGTGGGCGAGATGTTGAGGATGAAGCCCTCCTCTGCCGCCTTGGAGTCCAATTCCTGGAGAATGGCGTTGCGTTCCTGGGTGATGGTGTGCATCAGGGCTTCCCGGCGGTTGGAGTAATCCTCGCTTTCGAACACTTCGGGGACCTGCACCCGCAGGGTGGAGATGAGTTCCTCCATGTCGGCCTTGAGGACCCGGCCCAGGCCCTTAGGCAGATTGAGGCTCTGGGGCTTCTCTGG
>JBEKDQ010000399.1:0-1913 GCA_050014275.1 Desulfobaccales bacterium
CAACCAGCCCCGGCAGGCCGAGGCGATCATCGCTGGCGGCCAGGCCGACCTGGTGGCCCTGGCCCGGGGCATGCTCTACAACCCCCGCTGGGCCTGGCACGCGGCGGAAGAACTTTGGGCCGAGGCAATTTATCCGCCCCAGTACCTGCGCTGCCAGCCGGCCCGATGGCCCCAGGCCTTCCCCCAGCGGCAGGCGGTGGAGTGAGGGGGTTGGAAAGAAACCTAAATTTGTGGTAGATTTCAATCCTGGTTAAAAAATTTCAAGTTCAGGGAGGTACTTATTATGTGCATGATGCCGAAAGGCGGCCATGGGCATGGCCATGGCATGATGCGGCACGGCTGCTGCGGCCCCGGCGGATTCATGGGGTGGCGCCAGTTCATCACGCCGGGCGAAGAGCTGGAGGGGCTGCTAAATTATAAAGAACAGCTTCAGAAAGAGCTGTCCGGGGTGGAGGCGCGCCTGAAGGAGCTGAAGGAGAAGAAATAACGCCTGACTGGGAAATTGCTTTTTCCCCTGTTACCCTGAGCCGAAGGTAAAGAGTCTCATGAGCCAGTAGGGCGGCGGGGAACAGACCCGGCAAAAATCAAGCCTGAAGGACTTCTCGCCGCCCCGCACCCGTGGGGGTGATACTCCCCTCCAGAGTGCCCATTTCTTTCCGGCGGGCCCGGCACTCAGGGGCACATCACGGGGCATTTTCGCACGATTCCTCCCGGGTGAAGAGTAAGGGTTAGGGTCCCGCCCTTATCTCTCATTCTGGGCCGTCTCAGGCCTCTCCAGACATTAGCAGCCACCTCTTACCCCGGGAGTCCTGGGCCTTGGGCCTTGCTCTTGCCCTTGACCATGATGCCGGCCCTGGCCTTCGGCGTCCACCATCCCCACTTACCACCTTCCCGCCCGGCGCCGGCCTCCCCTTCGCCTGCCCCTGTCCAGACCGCAGCCCCAGGGCCTCCCCCACGCCCAGGACGATGATCGCTATGTTGTGGGGTTGGTCTTAGCGGACCTTGCTCGGCGCGACTGGATCGCCAAGGCCGGCAAAGAGGCTCAGGCCGATCTCTGGGATGGCCTCCCCGCGATTGAACATGGGGGAGGCAGGCGTCAAAACGATCGAACGGACCCTGCCAAGGGGGGTAGTAGGGGTCGGAGGACATCGGGGCTTTCCAGGCCCGTGAGCCGTGCCTCCAGACGCAGAGAGTGCGATCCTCCCCGGCGCTGCCCCGCGGCCCCTCCCCGGCGCCGCCACCGCGGATCACCCCCGACGCCGCCACCGCCACCGCGGATCACCCCGACGCCGCCGCCGCGGATCTCCCTGGAGCCGCCGCGGATCACCCCGGCGCTGCCACCGGCAGCCTGAAGGATTTTCGATAGAAACGCGGGCCTGATCCATGGCGTCCACCCCGGGCGCCTACCCGGCGCTGCCGCGGCCCCCACCACCGGCGCCGGCCTCCCCGGCGCCATTCGCCGGCAGCTTGCATGATTTTCGGCCCTGGAAGGCAAACCCCGGGGACGGGACTCCTACCCCCCCTGCTCAATATGATTGACACGGAAATTTTTTCGATTTTTCAAAGAGGGGTCAACAAGAGAATGCCAGCAGGCTCTGAGGGACAGCTATGATGAGCATATAAGCACTCAACAAGCCGAGTGGTGAACTGCGGAGCAGTTATCTTTTATCTCAGACGTCACTACAAATCGTAACGATTACCTATTCCTTTCCAGTGAGGGCCTTATTTAATACTTTACCCAGTCCCGAAACCCGATACGGCTTAGCAATAACCCCTGCAAACCCATATTTCTGAAAATCAGCCATTATTGGATCATCTGAATAGCCGCTTGAAACTATTGCTTTCACTTGTGGGTCGATCTTAAGAAGCTCCTTTATGGCCTCCTTGCCTCCCATGCCCCCGGGAATAGTCAG
>JBEKDQ010000400.1:0-1909 GCA_050014275.1 Desulfobaccales bacterium
AACGCCGTAGCGGTCGGCCTGGCGCCAGACCGTCTCGCTCTGAGGCTCCACTCCACCCACCGCGTCGAAGACCGCCACAACCCCGTCCAACACCCGCAGGGACCGCTCCACTTCGATGGTGAAGTCCACGTGGCCCGGGGTGTCAATGATGTTGATGCGATGGTCTTTCCAGTAACAGGTGGTGGCCGCCGAGGTAATGGTGATACCCCGCTCCTGTTCCTGCTCCATCCAGTCCATTACCGCCTGGCCGTCATGCACCTCTCCCAGGCGGTGCGTCACCCCTGTGTAGAATAGGATACGCTCCGTGGTGGTGGTTTTACCGGCGTCGATGTGGGCCATAAACCCAATATTCCGTACCCGGTTTAACGGGGTCTGTCTCGCCAATGCATTTACCAACGATAATGGGCGAAGGCCTTGTTGGCCTCTGCCATCTTATGGGTATCTTCCCTTTTCTTAATAGTTGCGCCCCGGTTGTTAGCGGCGTCCATCAGTTCCGCGGCCAGCTTGGCCTCCATGGACTTTTCGCTCCGCGCCTTGGCATAGCTGATGAGCCAGCGGATGGCCAGGGAAACCCGCCGGTCGGCCCGCACCTCCACCGGCACCTGGTAAGTAGCGCCGCCCACCCGCCGGGACTTCACCTCGATGAGGGGCTTGACATTGTCCACCGCCTGGTGAAAGAGCTTCAAGGACTCGTCATTCCCCCGCTGGCCCAGAATCTCCATGGCATTGTACAGGATGCGCTGGGCGATGCTCTTTTTGCCCCGATCCATCAAACCGTTGATGAAACGGCTCACCAGCAGGTCGTTGTATTTCAAATCGGCGATGGCCTGTCTCCTGGCCACTCCCCCTTTTCTGGGCATAAAAACCTCGGTTTTCGGTTTTCAGTTTTCGGGTTTCGGCTGCAAAAACCTTCTGGATTTCTTCTTTAATTCGTTTAATTCGAGCTAATCGTTTTTGTCTAAAGGAAAGTATCCATCCCAATTATTATTATCAATGTTCGGTTCCCCAATCCTCCTCAAAGATCCTCTCTAAATACTTCGGATTTTGAACCATTTCATCAAAATTTGCGCAAATCAGCGCATCTGATTTCTCTTCTCTGTATATGTCCTCCAGACAGGTTCTTTTATTGATCAGCGAAACTTAAATACCGAATACCGTCTTTTATTCAGTTTCTGTTTTCGGTTTAGGGTGCAGCGGTTCTTTTTTTGGCCTTTACCGAAAACCGAAAACAGAAAACCGAAAACATCACTTCGGTCGTTTGGCACCGTACTTGGACCGGCCCCGACGACGGTCCTGAACCCCCGAGGCGTCCAAGGTACCCCTGATGACGTGATAGCGCACCCCAGGCAGGTCCTTCACCCGGCCGCCCCGGATCAAGACCACCGAGTGTTCTTGAAGATTATGCCCTACCCCCGGGATATAGGTGGTCACCTCGATGCCGTTGGTCAGACGCACCCGGGCCACCTTACGCAGCGCCGAATTGGGCTTCTTGGGGGTGGTGGTGTAGACCCGGACGCACACCCCCCGCTTCTGGGGGCAGCTTTGCAGGGCCGGGGAGGCGGTGCGCTTCTTCACCTTCTCCCGCCCCTTGCGAATCAACTGGTTAATAGTCGGCATGTAAATATGCTCCGCAGCGGCCCGCCGGATTAGCCAGGCCCACTAAAAGTAATTATGTTAATCTATTCAGAGCCATTTTGTCAATGTTTTATTGCTCAGGCAAGCTCTCGAGCTCCACCATGGCCTCCACCACCGCCGCCAGGCCCGCCGGCTCCGGCAGGACTTCAGCCAGTTCCTCATCCGACATTCTTATATCCATTTCCCGGTAGAGGTCCAGCCCGGTGCCGGCGGGGATGAGACGCCCCATGATGACGTTCTCCTTGAGGCCCCGCAGGTAGTCGATCTTGCCCTG
>JBEKDQ010000401.1:0-1907 GCA_050014275.1 Desulfobaccales bacterium
GGCGATGGCGGAGAGTTCAGCGCTGGCCGACTCCAGCAGCTTGATGTTCTGGATCGCCTCTCCCAACCCCATATTGATGACGATCTTCTCCAACCTGGGCGCCTGCATGGGGCTGCCGTAGCGAAACTCCTGCATCATGCGGGGCACACACTCGGTCCGGTAATAATCCCACAGCCGGGCCTCAAACTTTCCGGCCTGCGCAGCCTCTGCAACCGCCGGCGCCGGCGCCGCTTTGGCCTCGGCCTTGCCTTTGGCCTTGGCCGCGGCCTTGGTCTCGTCCTTCCCCGCAGCCTCCGGTTTGGCCTTCGGTTTCTTCTCTTTTTCAGCCATCAATCAATTCCTTACATTTCAGGCAGATCCGCACCTTTTTACCTTCGCCGGTTTGGCCCAGGCCGAAGCGAGTGGCTGTGGCGCATTTGGGGCAAACGAGCTTCACCTTGGAGACGTGGATCGGCCCCTCTTTTTCGACAATGCCCCCCTGACCGGTGGTGGGGCTGGGGCGGGTGTGGCGCTTAATTATGTTGATCTTTTCCAGCAGTACCTTGTTGCTTTCCCGAATAACCCTGAGGATCTTGCCGGTCTTGCCCTGTTCCTTGCCGGCGATCACCTCCACCAGATCGTTCTTTTTCAGGCGGATCCTGAGCGCTGGCTGCTTGAGTTTCCGAGACCGGGCCATCACAGCACCTCCGGGGCCAGGGAGATGATCTTCATGAACCGTTTAGCCCGCAGTTCCCGGGCCACCGGTCCGAAGATGCGCGTGCCGATGGGGTCGCCCGCCGGGTTGATGAGCACCGCGGAGTTGTCGTCAAATTTGATGTAGGAACCATCGGCACGACGGGTTTCCTTGACGGTGCGCACCACCACCGCCCGCATCACGTCGCCCTTCTTGACCTTGGAGTGCGGCAACGCTTCCTTAACCGACACCACGATAATATCCCCCACCCGGGCGTACCGTCTGCGGGTACCGCCCAGGACGCGGATGCAGGAGACCTTCTTGGCCCCGGAGTTGTCCGCCACCGTCATCTGTGTGTGCACCTGAATCATGGTCGTATATCCATAAAGGCGGTTGCCATTTATTGGGCCTTCTCCAGGATCTGCTTGATCCGCCAGCGCTTGTCCCGGCTGATGGGTCGGGTCTCTTCCAGCAGCACTTTGTCTCCCACCTGGCAGGCGTTCTGGGGGTCGTGGGCCTTGATCTTTACCCGGCGCCGGATGATCTTGTGATAGAGGGGATGGGCCACCAGGCGTTTCACCTCTACCACCACGGTTTTGTCCATCTTGTCGCTGACCACCATGCCTACCTTGGTCTTACGGATACCCCGCGGTGTTTCCATATATACCTAACCTTCCCCGCTATTGCTTTGTTCCAGTTTTGGCCCTGAGCTCGGTCTTGATCCGGGCCAGGTCTTTCCGGGCCTGGCCCAACCGGGCGGTATTGTCCAACTGCTGCCGGCTGTGCTGAAAACCCAGGTTGAAGAGCTCCTCCGAGACCTCTTTCAGCTTGGCCTCCAGCTCCTCGGTGCTCAGGTCCCTCAGGTCGTCGGCCTTCATGCCTCCGCCTCCGTCTCGACGGCCGCAGCCGCCGCCAACGGGGCGACGCTCCCGGCCCGCTCCATAAATTTGGTGCGCAGCGGCAACTTGTGGGACGCCAGGCGCATGGCCTCCACGGCCACCTCCCGCTCCACCCCCGCCATCTCGTAGAGGACCAGGCCCGGACGCACGACCGCCACCCAGCCCTCGGGTGAGCCTTTCCCTTTGCCCATCCTGGTCTCCGCCGGCTTCTTGGTGAAGGGTTTATCGGGAAATACCCGGATCCACACCTGACCGCCCCGTTTCACGTGGCGGGTGATGGCGATCCGGGCCGCCTCGATCTGTTGGGCGGTGATCCAACCGCATTCCGTGGCCAT
>JBEKDQ010000402.1:0-1900 GCA_050014275.1 Desulfobaccales bacterium
TCCAATCCCAGGCGGCCATGGACCTGGGGCTGACCCTGCGGCAAATCGGCTATCGGGTCAAACAGTTCGGTCTGGAAAGGTTCATCAAGGAGCAGCGGGGCCACATGCGCTCAGAATAGTCAAAAGAAATGCGATTATCCCCTTGAGAATATCCCCTGTAAGATAGAGCACAAGTTAGGTTACTGACAAGGAAGACACAATGAGTGCCCAGTCATCAGGCGATATTTCTTTGGGTACAAAAACCGTGGTACCCGTGATGTTCATGGCCGCAGGGACGTTTCTGCTGTTCTTCAATACTGGCCACTCTGATTTTGCAGTATCCTTGTACACTTGGCGAACTGGGTTGCCCAGAGGGTGAATATGAAATGGCAAGCACTATCTCTCGGGCCAAACATCGATAATAATCTTCTCAGGTTCGGGCTTGGAGTACACAAGGAATGGGGTAGTAAATGAGTGCGTCTCATTGCAATAAAGAAGGCCAAGTGCCCCCACTCTCATTCGCTTCGATTTCGTAATACGAGATTGCCTATCGGAAGAAGAAGTTTCGGCGACTGCCCACATGCGAGCACCGATCCCAGCCCATATATTAGTGAGATTCTTAGAAGCGAAACAGAACAGTTCCATGGACTATCCCCCCGTCAAATTGGGTTTTTCAAGTATATAATCACCTGAAGAGCTTACAGGGCAGGGAATCACCCTCTCCCCCGATGGGGGAGAGGGTTGGGGTGAGGGGGAATTCTGCTTGCCATCCGCCAAAATCGCGAAAATCGCTTCCAGAACCGCCTCGGTCTCTTGCAATACCTGATTATTCCAAAACCGGAAGACCCGGTATCCCATCCTATTTAAATATGATGAACGCTGGTTATCTTCTTCCTCATTTTTGGCAGGTGGTCCGCCATCGACTTCAATGACAAGATTTTTCTCTACGCAGATAAAATCGACAACAAAGGGACCAACAGGATATTGCCGCCGAAATTTCCAGCCGCCCATCTCCCGGTTCCTCAAATGACGCCACAGCAGCCTTTCGGCATCGGTCATGCGTTTTCGCAAGGCCCTGGCGCTCTGCTTGGTCATGAGCCACCCCTCACCCCAGCCCTCTCCCCTCTCAGGGGAGAGGGAGTTTTAGGGAAGCTGCTTGCAGCGTGATACAAGCTTCATGTTGCGGACGATAATTTATTCCCTCCCGGGCTAACGATATTTTCATATAAAGGCCTGCGGCTAGAAAAATAACCCTTTGACCGCGACTCGGTATCAGGTAGTTGGATTCGCCGCCCTCACCTCATCCCAAAGAATTCAGCACCATAGAGATGGGCTTGTTATCGGCGCAGGGGCCGTTGAACTGCATGGGCCCCGGGAAGCGGTAATGGTCCTCCCTGGCCCACTTCCCCCTTTCCCGGGCCAGGGCCAGGAAGGCCGGCGACTCCAGGTCCACGTTCTGCTTGGCGATCACCAGCTCCAGGCGGCCTTTGCGTTCTTCCAGGTGCATCAAGGGGGCCAGGGGGATGCCGATGGGCCGCCAGTCCGCCACCTGCCGGTGCAGATCCTGGATGCCGGCCATGTAACCGCTGGCTCCGTCGGCCAGCAAGACGTAGGCGGTCTGCCCCAGGTTGTAGGCATAGTCGCAGTCGAATTTGGTGGGAAAGGTGCCCCGGCCGTCGTAGCCATAGTAGTGGTTCTGGGTGCGGAAGTTGCCCTTGTAAATCCCCTTGGCCTTCTGCTTCCTGAGGTAGGTGGCCACCATCTCCAGGAGGATGCGTTCGGTGTTGACCATGGCGAACTGGAAGTTGCCGTGGTTGTCCCGGGGCAACATCAGCCCCCGTTGCAGCAGGAAGGGGAACCCCAGGAAGACCCGGCTGTCATAGTCCCGCCAGATGTCGTGGTTGTCGATGAGCTGCACCTG
>JBEKDQ010000403.1:0-1897 GCA_050014275.1 Desulfobaccales bacterium
AAGGCGCAGTTGGCCGCCGCCTACGGGCAGTTGAGCGTATCCCACGAACTCATCTCCACCCAGAAGCGGGACATGGAGATCCTCCTGAAAAACGTGGCCGCGGGGGTCATCGCCCTGGATGCCGCGGGCAAGGTCACCATGATCAACGACTCCGCCGCCCAGATGCTGCGCCTGAAAAGGGAGGAGGTGTTGGGCCGGGAGGCCCGGGTGCTGCTGCCCCCGGCTGCATACCACCGCATGGTCGAGGTGGTGGCCGCGGCCCGCGCCGCGCCCCGGGGCACGGTGGAGAAGCCCCTGCATCTGATCCTGCCCAACCAGACCCTTTATCTGTTCCTCAAAACCACGGTGCTCAAGGATGAAGCCGGCCGCGACCTGGGAGTGGTCATGGTCTTCGAAGACCTGACGGAACTGGAGCGGGCCCAGCGGCTGGCGGCCTGGCGAGAGGTGGCGCGCCGGATTGCCCATGAAGTAAAGAATCCCCTGACCCCCTTAAAGCTGGCGGCCCAGCGCTTGCAGCGGCGCTATGCCGACCGCCTCGGGGAGGACGGCCTGGTATTCCAGGAATGCACCCAGATCATCGTCAACCAAGTGGAGGAACTCCAGAGCCTGGTAAATAACTTTGCCCGCTTCGCCCGCCTGCCCCAACTGACCCTGGCTCCCCAGGATTTTAACGCTCTGGTCCAGGAGACCGTCATCCTCTATCGGGAATTTCAGCCCCGGGTGGCCCTGGAATTTCATCCCGACCCCCAGCTCCCCCCCGTGCTCCTGGACCGTGAGCAGGTGAAGCGGCTGCTCCTCAATTTACTGGATAACGCCCTGGCCTCCATTGACGGGGTCGGGACTATCATGGTCTCTATACGGAGAAGTCCGGCCGATGGCAGGGTGGAACTCAGTGTGGCTGACACCGGCAGGGGTGTCCTGGACCGTGACAAGGTTAGAATCTTTGAGCCCTACTTCTCCACTAAGCGGGGCGGCACCGGTTTGGGCCTGGCCATCGTCAATTCCATCGTGGCTGAGCACCAGGGCCATATCCGGGTAGAAAACAATGTCCCCCGGGGGACCAAATTCATCATTGACTTTCCCATGCACAGAGCCGATTATGCCGGGAACCTTGCTGGTAGTTGACGACGAGCCCCAGATTCTGCGAGCGGTGGCAGGGGTCTTGCAAGACGAGGACTTCGAGGTGCTCACCGCCCCGGACGGCGAAACCGCCCTCAAAATGGTGGCGGCCGAGGCCCCCGACCTGGTCCTCCTGGATATTGCCTTGCCGGGCCTGGACGGCCTGGAGACGCTTACCGAGCTAAAAAGGCGGCACCCCTTGTTGCCGGTTATTATGGTCTCCGCCTATGGATCGGTGGAGAATGCCGTCAAGGCCACCCGTCTGGGGGCCTTCGATTTCATCGAAAAGCCGCCCAACGCCGACAAGATTCTGTTAACGGTGCGCAACGCCCTGGAGTGGGCCCGGCTTGCCGAAGAGAACCGGCGTCTGCGGCAACAGCGGGCCCCGGTCAAGGAGATCATCGGTGAAAGCGCCGCCATCCGCCGTCTTCGAGAGAAATTGGCCCTGGTGGCCCCCACCAACGCCGCGGTGCTCATCATTGGCGATAACGGCACCGGTAAGGAGCTGGTGGCCCGGGCCCTGCATGCCCTGAGCCGCCGCGCTCACCAGCCCCTGGTGGAGGTGAACTGCGCCGCCATTCCCGAAGACCTCATCGAAAGCGAACTCTTCGGCCACGAAAAGGGGGCCTTCACCGGTGCTTCCAGCCGGCACCGGGGCAAGTTCGACCTGGCCCATGAAGGCACCCTGTTCCTGGATGAGATCGGCGATATGAGCCTGAAGACCCAGGCCAAGATTCTGCGTATCTTGGAGGAGCAGCGCTTCGAGCGGGTGGGGGGG
>JBEKDQ010000404.1:0-1882 GCA_050014275.1 Desulfobaccales bacterium
ATCATCGAGGAATTTCACCGCAAATTCGTGACGGTGGTGGCCCAGGGCCGGAAAATGAGCCTCCCGGAGGTCCAAAAGGTAGCCGACGGCCGCATCTTCACCGCCTCCCAGGCCAGGGACCTGGGACTGCTGGATAAGATCGGCTATCTGGATGAAGCCCTGAAAGAGGCCCAGGAGATGGCCGGGCTGAGCGCCGCCAGGGTGGTGCGCTACCAGCGCCCGGACAGCTACCGCCCCACCATCTATTCCCTGCTCCCCGAGTTGGAGGCGGCCGGTCCTCAGTTTCTCTATCTCTGGCTGGCCGGCGAGACCTGAGGAGGCTAATTTGCCATGACCTCCGAGATAAATGAAACTGGACAGAATGAAGCAAAGTGTCTAGTTAGTAAATCCATTAGGATGTTTAAAACACCTTCGGCTAAGGAAAGAAATAAATGGAACTAGCGTTTCTTGGAGATTCATATGATGCTGTTAAGCGCATGTGGCAAGAATTGCTTGCTGACTGGGCACCTCTTTATGCAGAATCTCGATTTATCCCAAAAGAAATCCGTCCTGATTTTGAGAAACTGACAAAAATATCAATGTTGAAAGATCAACGCCCACGTTATTATTCCATTCTTAATGATCCATGTACAGGTATTAGATTGCCAAGTAGTCCGAAAAAAGAGGGGCAAAAACACGTTTCGATAGAGACTATTATCATGCAAATAAAAAATGGCGCTCAGTGTGTGGTTACTTTTGATCAGAGTATTTACCGGAACATTGGAATGAAGCCCAAGGAACAGCGTCAATCAAAAATGCGGAGGCTTGCCGAAGAAGAGTGTCACAGTTTTTACTATGTTTCCCATGCATCATTCCTTTTTGCGTTTCCAAATAAGGAAGCTCTTAAGAGAGTTGAAGGGATATTGAAGGCGGAAGGGATTCCACAGAACCGCATAGAGAAAATCTCGTAAAGAAAACCACCCCCGGGACAGATAGGATTCCTTACTTATCCCCTCTCCCCCGATGGGGGAGAGGGCAGGGTGAGGGGGAATTTAATCTCTTTTCCGCTCCCCTTAATAATTTCATGCTTCGGCCGCCAAATCCGATAAGAACCGGTAGAGAGGGGGTCTTGTCCAGGTTTACGCCGCCTTCCGGATGTGGTAAAATAAACGGCGAGGCAGGAAGCCTATGGTGGAAATCGGCGATTTATGAGTGATCACCCTAAAGACCGGGCCAACGACCCGTCCGGGCCCGGACAAGATGCCCCGGTCCCGGCTGATCTAGGGGGCCGCCGCAACGGTCAGGCCCGCTTGCGCCGTCTGGCCCGGGAAATCATCTACCGGACCCCGGAAGTTCGCCCGGAAAAGGTGGCGCGACTGAAAGAGGCCATCGCACAGGGCGCCTATGAGATCGATGCCGGCAAGCTGGCCGACATCATGATCGCCGAGTTGATCCGGAAGCGCTGAGCAAAAATGTAGCACTGCCCACCAATTCCTTAGAAAAGAACTGCCCCCCATCGAGGCTATCACAGCCAAGCAGGAGCCTGGCAAGACAGAGGGCGTTCCCAAGCAGGAGCTTGGGAACGATGAGGAATAACTAGCTGGACATAATTTTAGGTCCTCATGCCACTAGTTTTTGCCGGCCAGGGATAGCCCAGCCCTAATGAGCAGGGCCGCCGCCTCCTCCACCTCGGCCCGGGTGGTGGGCCGTCCCAGGCTGAAGCGCACCGCGCCCCGGGCTCTCTCCGGACTCACCCCCATGGCCGCCAGGACCGGGGAGACGGTTTCCCGGCCGGCGTGGCAGGCGGACCCCAGCGAGGCGGCCACCTCCGGGACCCTGGCCAGCAGTTCGCCCCCGGAAATCCCGGGAAAGGAGACGTTCAGGGTGTTGGGCAGGCGTTCGG
>JBEKDQ010000405.1:0-1875 GCA_050014275.1 Desulfobaccales bacterium
GTCTTCATGTAGGGTGCGCACTGCGCACCATAATTATGCGTATCTTTTCATTTTTTTAGAGTAAGCCAACGGCTTCATGAGCGAGCTGCTAGAAAAGTTCAAAGTCAAAACCGAGAGTACGTGCAGATATTAACTTTTCACGTTTCTGGAGTGAGCCGAAGGCCCATGAGTGACTGTTATGAAAAGTCTTCATGTGGGGTGCGCACTGCGCACCATAATTATGCGTATCTTTTCATTTTTTTAGAGTAAGCCAACGGCTTCATGAGCGAGCTGTCTTGAAAAGTTGTGAAAATTGGTGGCACAGGCGTCTCGCCTGTGCGGATTTTTTTGGGTGGCGAGATAAAGAGACGCCCGCCCCACCGATCTTTCATAACTTTCTGGGTAGGCCGAAGATCCATTAATGACTGCTGCTACTAATGATCAATCCGCTCCAAAGAGCGGCACCACTCGAAAACGGTGAACATCCACCAGGCCCAGGTCGGTGAGCTTCAGTTCCGGGATCACCGGCAGGGCCAGGAAGGACAAGGCCATAAAGGGGTCTGGCAGGGCTCCGCCAAGGCTGCGATAGGCCGTTTTCAGGCGACGGTAAGCCGCGGCCACCTCCCCCAAAGGCCTGGGGCTCATCAGCCCGGCGATGGGGAGCGGCAGCTCCGCCAGCATCTGGCCAGCGGCCACCACCACCAGGCCGCCCCCCAGGGCCGTGAGATGCCGCACCGCCAGAAGCATGTCGGTCTCCAGGGCACCCACCACCACGATATTATGGGAATCATGGGCCACCGAGGAGGCCAGGGCGCCCCGGTGCATACCGAATCCCTGCACCAGGCCCAACCCCAGGTTGCCGCTGCCGTGGTGGCGCTCCACCACCGCCAGTTTCAGGAGATCTCGTCCGGGTCCGGGACCCGGGTCCGCCGCCAGCCGCCCTCCCTTCACCGGGGCCGGCAGTACCCTTTTCTCCGTCAGGAGCTGGCCGGGAATGAGGCCGATGACCTTGACCAGGTCTCCGGCCGTCCGGGGAGACAGAGCCTCCAGGGGGAACTCCCGGACCCGAAAGGGGCTGGCGGGAACTGCCGCCTCTGGAGAGGGCAGGTCGGCCAGCAGCTCGCCGCCGTCCGCCACCAGCCGGCCGTTCTTAAAGACTTTTTGGATCTGAAACCCTTGGAGGTCCCCCACTACCAGCAGATCGGCCTTCAACCCCGGGGCCAGCCCTCCCCGGTCCCCCAGGCGGAAGTATTCCGCCGGGTTCAAGGTGGCCATGGTGACCGCCTGGAGGGGATCGCACCCCAGAGACACCGCCTTTTTCAGCAGGGCGTTCAGATGGCCTTTAAGCAGGTCCTCCGGGTGGCAGTCATCGGTGACCAGCATGGCCCGGCGCAGGCTGGCGGCAGTCACCGCGGGCAGCAGGTCCTGCAGATTTTTCGCCAGGCTCCCTTCCCGCAGCATCAGGTAGAAGCCGAGACTTAGCTTTTCCCGGGCCTCGTCGAGTCGGGTGCATTCGTGGTCCGAGCCGATCCCGGCCAGCCGATAGGCCGAGAGAGCCTTGCCGGACAGCAGCGGCGCATGGCCGTCCACCGGGCCCCGGGGGAAGAGGGCCAGCTTCCTGAGCAGGCCGGCCTCGCCGCTCACCACCCCGGGAAAATTCATGACCTCGGCCAGGCCCAGGACCCGGGGACGCCGGCGGTAAGCAGCCAGGAGGTCCGCGGTAAGCACCGCCCCGGCGCTCTCCAGGGGGGAAGCGGGGACGCAGGACGGCAGCATGAAGAAAAAATCCAGGGGCAACCCCCGGCTGGCGGCCAGCAGGTAGTCCAGGCCCGCCGTGCCCCAGACGTTGGCGATTTCATGGGGGTCCGCCACCACCGTGGTGGTTCCCAGGGGCAG
>JBEKDQ010000406.1:0-1871 GCA_050014275.1 Desulfobaccales bacterium
AAACCACCAGGCGGACCCGAATCTTCATGGGGACCTCGTAGCTCATGCCCCGCTGCAGGCATTCATCCACGTCGTACTTCGGGTCACCCAGATCGTAGTCCACGAACTCCAGGGAACAGGCGCCGCTGAAGTCCCGGATGGGAAAGACGCTCCGGAACACCCCGTGCAGACCATATTCGGAACGCGCCTCCGGCGGCACGTTTTTCTGCAGAAAGCGGCGGTAGGACTCCTTCTGCATCTCAATCAGGTTGGAGATTTCCACAATCCGTTCGATCTTGCCGAAATTCTTGCGGTACAACTTTAATGGCGATAAGGCGCTGGCCATGAATACTCCTTAATCGGATGGCCTGGAAAAAATCGGGGTCCGTACAGCCCGAACCCACCCTCAACTCCAGGAGTTTGCCGCTAATCCCGAATAAAAATGGCAAGGGACACCGGATGGCCTGCCCCGGTTGGCCTTGTCAGCTGTCACTCCTCCAGCCCCAAACCCATGAGCCAACATCGGCGGGAACCGCGGCGGGTTTGCACCCTAGTTAACCTCTACGGTAGCCCCTTGGGCTTCCAGTTTCTTCTTGACCTCCTCGGCTTCCGCCTTGGAGATGGCTTCCTTCAAGGTGGTGGGCACGTTTTCCACCGCTTCCTTGGCTTCTTTCAGGCCCAGATTGGTGATGGCCCGTACTTCCTTGATCACCTGGATCTTGTTGGGACCGCAAACGGTCAGGATCACGTCGAATTCGGTCTTCTCCTCGGCCGCCGGCGCTTCCGCGGCCGCCATCCCCGGCATGGCCGCAGCCATCGTCATCGGCGCCGCCGCGGACACGCCGAACTTCTCTTCCAGCTCCTTGATGAGGGTGGAGAGCTCCAGTACCGTCATATTAGCCAGGTAATCCACTACCTCGGCTCGGGAAATGGACATCGTTCTTCCTCCTTGGATAAATACTAATCTTTATGCTGGGCTGTTGGCGCCGGCGGCTGCCGTCAACGCCACTTACAATCAGACCTCATTGCCGGCCGCGGCGTCTTCTGCTTCCGCCTGCTGATCCCGGTGAGCCACCAGGACATTGAGCAGGGAGCGGATCACCCCGGCCAATACGGTCACCAAGCCGGTAGGCACCCCCTGGAGCACCCCCAGCAACTGAGCCAGCAGCACCTCCCGGGCCGGCAATTTACTCAGGGCCTCCAGGTCTTTGGGGCTCAAGAACACCCCGCTCAGCACCGCCCCCTTGATCTCCAGGAGCGGCTTGTCCTGGGCAAACTTGATCATGGTCCGGGCCAGGGCCACGGGGTCGGCGTAACCCAGGGTTAAGGCGTTGGGCCCGGTGACCCGGGAGACCAGAGGGGCGATAGGCGAATCAGCCGCCGCGGCCCGGCGCAGCAAGGTGTTTTTCACCACCTTGAGCTCGGCCCCGGCCTCCTGGAGCTGACGCCGCAGCCCGGTCATCTCCTCCACCTTCAACCCCTTGAAATCCGAGAGGATGCCGATCTGGGAGCGGGATACCTTTTCCCGGATTTCCTGGACAATTTTTTCTTTTTCTTTGATTACCTCGCGCACCACCAGACAAAACCTCCTTTACATCAGACGCAGCAGATTTTTCACGTCGGAGCTGTCCACCGGGATCCCGGGACCCATGGTGGTGGACACATAGATGCCCTGCATGTAGGCGCCTTTGCTGGTGGCCGGCTTCAGGCGGACCAGGGCCTCCATCAAGGAAGCCAGGTTTTGCAGCAGCTTGTCGGCCCCGAAGGAGGCCTTGCCCACCGGGGCATGAATGACGCCGGCCCGGTCCACCCGGAACTCCACCTTACCGCCCTTCAGCTCATTGACGGCCTTGGCCACTTCGAAGGTCACGGTGCCCACCTTGACGTTGGGC
>JBEKDQ010000407.1:0-1866 GCA_050014275.1 Desulfobaccales bacterium
CCAAACTTTTTTTGAAATTGCAGCAGGCTGAGCGTTTTCTGTTGCATGATTTTGCTCCAATTAGCTATTTATTTTAATTAATTATACCATATTGATCGGAGCAAAATCAATAAGCGTTATCATTAATCTACGACGGTCAGAGCCCGTTATTTATGCAGCGCGGAGCGCCACCTACACCAGTTGCCGTTTTTTCCCAATCACGGCCCGGGGCATCGGCAAAATCTCGTACATGGCCCCAATCGCCGCCCTGATCACCGGGTCCTTGGCAGTTAAAGATTGCACCGCCGCTTCGTCTTCAACCTCAAGAATCCCTACGCCCCAGGCCCCTTTCGGGTCAGCCACCGGACCGAAAACGATGGCGGTTCCCCGTTCGGCCAGATCGGTCCAGTAGGTCACATGGTCTCGCATGACCATCGCCTCCGCATCAGTCATATCCTGGGCAAAGGTCGGTCTGGGTGGAATCAGCCGGCACAGAAAAAACTTCATATCAACCCTTTACATAAGCTGTCAACTATCCGCAGCCAGTTTTAAAACCTATTCAAGGAATTGTTAAGTTTGCCAGGCGGTTATACTCAGGACCACCACCCGTATTATATCTTTTGCTGAAAGCTGACGGCTAAAGCACCAACAACACCTTATTCAGGACCCGCTGGGCCATGTTGACCGCGGCCCGGCGCAGACCCTCGGCCCTGGTGACCTCCCCGGCCTGATAGCTGGGGTCCACCACGTAGTCTTCCTGCAGGATCTGGGTATCTTTCCAGAGCACCTTGCCGTTGTCCCGCTGCCGCAGGGTCAGATCCACCCTCACCGTCACCCGCCGTACTGTGGACTGGGTGACGCTGGAATAGGCCACCGAGGTGTTGTCCACCGACTGGACCTTGCCATCCAGGACCAGGTCGGCCCCATCCTCATAGGGGGTAACCTTGACCGCCCGGGTCTGGGCGAAGGTGCGGATCAGGGCGTCGGCCATGATGGCTTCCAGTCCCACCTCGGTGGAGCGGTTGGTAAACAGCGGCACGGCCAGGGTGCGGGCGGTGTGGCCGATGGGTTCGGCCCCCATGGGGTGATAACCGCAACCCGAAATGGCACAGACAAAGCATATAAAAGCACAAACCTGACGGGCCATCATCCCTCTCGTTCCTTAGTAATTGATAGGTTAGCGGATTTATGAACTTTCGTACTTAGACAACGATATTGACAAGTTTCCCATTACGGGCCCATACTACCCTTTTTCGTAAGTCAGTTCCCCATTTCCGGAGAGTCTGGTCACTTACTATTTTTGCCTCCTTTAAAACCTCGCTGTCCGATGCATGAACTTTAACCCGCCCTCGGACCTTGCCATTTATTTGGACTACAACTTCGTAATATGGTTCTTCCAATGCCTCCGCCTGGGCCTCCGGCCAGCAACAGGTTTGCAAGGAATAGTCATGGCCAATTACCTGCCATAATTCCTCAGCAATGTGGGGGACCATGGGACTTAGGAGCAATATAATTGCCTCAATAGCCTCCCGGAAGACTTCTTGGATGACTACATCGTCACCATCCCGGGGAATATTCTCCACTGCTTGATAAAAGGCGTTTACCAATTCCATCACTGCGGCGATGGCGGTGTTGAAGTGAAAGGAGTCTTCGATATCGTCGGTAACCTTTTTTATGGTTTTATGTAACTTATGACGAAAATCCCATAGTGCGGGTGCGAGATCATCACCAATGCCTTGGTAAGAGCGGAAAATGGCAATTTCCGGCAGCAGCGAGTTTACCAGGTTCCAGAGGCGGTGCAGGAAGCGGTGGCAGCCGGCCACCCCCTGGTCGCTCCACTCCAGGTCTCTTTCCGGAGGTGCGGCGAACAGCAGAAACAGGCGGGTG
>JBEKDQ010000408.1:0-1858 GCA_050014275.1 Desulfobaccales bacterium
TTTCGGTACCAAACTTTTTTTGAAATTGCAGCAGGCTGAGCGTTTTCTGTTGCATGATTTTGCTCCAATTAGCTATTTATTTTAATTAATTATAGCATATTGATCGGAGCAAAATCAATAAGCGTTTATTGTTATAAGCTGTTCGTAATTAGGTCATAATGACTATCAAGTTTTTAGAACTATTACTTTTTTCTTACCTGCTGGGGTCTATCCCCACGGGGCTTATGGTGGCCCGGGCCCTGGGGGGCCCGGATCCCCGCCGCCGGGGGAGCGGCAACCTGGGGGCCGCCAATCTCTATCGCCTGATAGGCCGCAAGGCCGGCGGCCTCACCCTTCTGGGGGACGTCCTCAAGGGGGCCCTGCCCACAGTCCTGGCCCGCCTCTGGCTGGCGCCCCCGGGGCCCTGGCAAGAGGCGGCGGTGGCGGCGGTGGGGGCGGCCGCGGTCCTGGGGCATGTCTTCCCCCTGGGCCTGGGTTTTAAGGGGGGCAAAGGAGTGGCTACCAGCCTCGGAGTGGTGACCGTCCTTTGCCCCTGGGCCGCGCTGAACCTGGTCCTGGTCTACCTGCTGGCCCTGAGCCAGACCCGCGTCTTTTCCATCAGCGCCCTCATCGCCGCCTGGCTGCTGCCGGTGGCCACGGGCCTCTTTTCCGACTCCAAGGCCTATCTCCTCCTGGCCGGGGCCTTGTCGGGGTTGATCCTGGTCTGCCACTGGGGCAATTTGCAGCGGTTTTTCCGGGGCGAAGAACCGCGGCTTTAGAAAAGACGTTTTCTGTTTTTAGTTTTTAGTTGAAAGAACTACTGGCACAGCGACTTGGCCGTCCGGACATGATTGATAATGGTCTTTAAAATGTAGCCGCAGGCTTTAGCCTGCGCTTTCTTGGTATGTCTATTAGGGAAAAACAACACAGACTTCAGGAAAGGAACTATCAAGGGGAGGTTTCTGTTTCTTTCGCGTTATGTATCAAAGACAGGGTCCAATTATTTAATAGTGCTTCTGCAGTTAATGTTTTTATAAATATTTTAAAATCTCAGGTAGAAAAGTCCTCTTGCATTATTCCAGTTTATTGTTTTATGCCGGACCATCAACATTTAATTGTTACAGGCACTGATTCAAACTCAGACATCTTATATTTTATTAAACAATATAAACAAAAAACCGGCCATTGGCTATCGCAGAATCAAAGCAGTGCAAGGTGGCAGAAAGATTTTTTTGACCATATTATTAGAAAGGATGAAGGTCTGGTCAACATTGCAAGGTATATTCTTGATAATCCGGTGAGAAATGGTCTGGTTGCTAACTGGCAGGAGTACACCTATAAAGGGGCCATTGGCTGCTAATTGGACTATATCCTTCAGGCCATGGTTTTAGTGATAAGCGCAGGCTAAAGCCTGCGGCTACATTAGGTTGTCAGGCTGGGCCGCAGGTGAAGGTGCCTCTCGCGCCTCAGAAAGACCGGGGAAATTGGCCAGGCGAATTTCGCAGGAAACCGCTTAACATAGTAGTGGCGGCGAGGCGGTAAATAAGAGTCGACGGAGCAACACCATGCTGATCAAGGATTGGATGACCCGGGACCCCGTAACCATCAAGGACGACACCTCCGTGATCAAGGCCATTCATATTATGAATGAGCATCGCTTCCGGCGTCTGCCGGTGAAGAGCGCCGGCCGCCTGGTGGGCATGATCACCGACCGGGACCTGAAAGCGGCCTCCCCTTCCAAGGCCACCACCCTGGACGTGCATGAGATGTATTATCTGCTGGCGGAGCTGAAGGTGAAGGAGATCATGAGCCGCGACCTGTTCACCGTTTCCCAGGACGACACGGTGGAGCGGGCCGCGCAAATCATGCTGGAGCACAC
>JBEKDQ010000409.1:0-1855 GCA_050014275.1 Desulfobaccales bacterium
GGTTGGGTGTGGGGGAAGTAATCAGTCCTCGAAGCCACCCCTCACCCCGACCCTCTCCCCTCACAGGGGAGAGGGGGTTTTGGCGCTTCCGGGCTGCCCCAGTCCTCTCTGGCTAAAGGTTTGCGGCTATATTTTTATTTCTCGTTCCCAAGCTCTTGCTTGGGAACGCAAATTTTACCCCAAGCTCTGCTTGGGGACATCTTTATATCATCCACTACCTACTGATATTGCGTGATATCTTTTGCCAAGCAGGAGCTTGGGAACCAGGATTCATAGTTAACGTAGGGTGGGGACTGCCCACCAATTCCTTAAAAATGGGCACTGCCCATCAATTCCGTAATAATCTATTCCTGTTTCCGTAAGGGTGGACCCCTGTGTCCACCCAATAAGAGCGGGTTTAAAACCGCCCCTACCGCCCACCATTTTGTGGCGGCGCACCTGGGTGCGCCCCTACAAGACAGTCCATACCCCCTCTCGCCCTGCCCTCTCCCCCCCCAGGGGTGAGAGGCGCTAATAAACATGTTGAAATATGCTCTCCGCTACGAAAAACGCATTAAAGATAAGGAGATGTTCTTACAAGAGCGAGGCAAGGGACAATGGCGAGATGCCTAACGAATAAGATTGAGGTCCTGTAGGGTGCGCACTGCGCACCATTCGATTATAGGAAGCAACAATAGATCAGGCGCAATGCGTACCCTACATGGCTTTTTAACCTTCACTTAAGTTAGCGCTTCTGCCTCCAAGGGTAAGAGGGAAATAGCTTGTAAATTCCATGAATTGATTAGCCAGTGGGCATGCCTCAGTTCAAACAATGCTTTACTGGCCGCCTCATAGCAAAAGCCCTGCCGGACACTACTGGACTCGAGGGAGTTATTTCCTCTTCTGTTGTTGCATTCTAGCCCAGGGGTCCTTCAGGGTCACGGTGCGGTTGAACACCAGGGCCCCAGGGGCGGAATCCTTGAGGTCGGCGCAAAAGTAGCCCTGGCGCTCAAACTGGTAGAAGCTGCCCGGGGCGGCGCCCGCCAGGCTGGGTTCCAGGCGGCAGGATGGCAGAACCTCCAGGGAATTGGGGTTGATGTCCGCCAAGAAATCTCCCCCGTGTTCGGCCCCGGGTTCGGGCTGGGTGAACAGCCGGTCGTAAAGTCGCACCTCCGCCGGGACGGCGTGGCTGGCTGAGACCCAGTGCAGGGTGGCCTTCACCTGACGGCCGTCGGGGGCGTAGCCGCCCCGGGTCTCCGGGTCGTAGGTGCAGCGCAGTTCCACCACCTCTCCGGCCGCGTCCTTCACCACCTGTACGCACTTGATGAAGTAGGCGTAGCGCAGGCGCACCTCCCGGCCCGGGGCCAGACGGTAGAACTTCTTGGGTGGCTCCTCCAGGAAGTCCTCCCGCTCCAGGTATAGTACCCGGGAGAAGGGCACCTTGCGGCTGCCGGCGGCCGGGTCTTCGGGGTTGTTCACCGCCTCCAACTCCTCCACCCGGTCCTCGGGGTAATTGTCGAGCACCACCTTCAAGGGGCGCAGCACCCCCATCACCCGGGGGGCCCGACGGTTCAAATCCTCCCGGATGCAGTGTTCCAGAAGGGCCAGGTCGACCAGGTTCTCCCGTTTGGCCACCCCGATGCGATCGCAAAAATGGCGGATGGCCCCGGCGGGGTAACCCCGGCGACGTATCCCGGCCAAAGTGGGCATGCGGGGGTCGTCCCAACCGGCCACGTGCCCCTCATTCACCAGCTTCAGGAGCTTGCGCTTGCTCATCACCGTGTAGCTGAGGTTGAGCCTGGCAAATTCGATCTGCTGGGGATGGCAGGGAACCGGCAGGTTATCCAGGGTCCAGTCGTACAGAGGCCGGTGGTCT
>JBEKDQ010000410.1:0-1851 GCA_050014275.1 Desulfobaccales bacterium
TTCTCGGGTTACAGGGCACCGCTAGTTCCCCATCTAGCACGGCCAGGTGTGAAATTGGGCAGCGAAACCGGCCTCAGCGGTCGACGCGTTCCCGCATCTCCTTGCCGACCTTGAAGAAGGGCAACTTTTTGCCCTCTACCTTGATGAGGTCCCCGGTTTTGGGATTCCTGCCCTTATAGCCGTTGTAAAATTTGACCTTGAAGCTGCCAAAGCCGCGGATTTCGATGCGTTCCCGCTGCACCAGAGCCTCCACCATGTTCTCGAAAACGGCGTTCACCACCATTTCCGCCTTTTTCAAGGTGATGTTCTCGGCTTTGGCCAGGCCTTCGATTAGCTGCGACTTGTTCATGCGGCTCTACTCCTTGGCGAGGGCGTCGAGTCCCGGACCGGGGTGGCTCCAACGCTCATGGGCTAATTTACCAAGATATAAACAAAATCTGACCCAAAGGCAAAGAAAAAACTTCACCTCCTTCAGCATGCCGCTGGCCCAGCCATTCGTCAAATCCCAGGATCGTTCAATTCCGGCAGTGCAGGTTCATGTAGAGTGGGCACTGCCCACCATATCATAGCTCATCTAGGGCGGCCTGTGGCCGCCAGCCTTTAATTCCCTCCCCTTGAGGGGAGACACCAGGTGGGGATGGCCCAAGGCGACCAATCACAGGCTGGAAGCCTGTGCCACTGTCGCCCCCTACAGCCCCCTCCCCTACCGGGAGGGGGAGTGGGCAATACTCGGTCCCTGAATTTTGATAAATTAACAAAAAAATGAATGGCGCTCCCCATAAAATCAGAGATGGCGCCCCAAGGTCCTCCCTGGTGGAGGCGGAGGCATCTTTCCTGCAGGAGGGACTCTCACATGATTAGCGCTGGTCTGCGTTCCCGGCTGTTGGCGGCGGCCCGGCGGGCTATGGCCAAGGCCTATGCCCCTTACTCTCAGTTGCGGGTGGGCGCTGCCCTCCTGACTGGGCGGGGCGCCATCTTCTCCGGGGCCAACCTGGAGAACGCCTCCTTCGGTCTGACCCTTTGCGCCGAGCGGGTGGCCATCGCCGCGGCCGCGGCCGCCGAAGGCCCGGACCTGAAAATTCAGGCCCTGGCGGTGATCAGCGACCCAAGGGCTTCCTGCCCCCCGTGCGGCGCCTGCCGCCAGGTTATTCGGGAGTTCGGGGCAGAGGCCCTCATCATCTTTCCAGGCCCGGACGGCCTGGTGGAAATGAACCTGAAGGAATTATTGCCGGCAGGCTTTCAATTTCCCGGGAAGGAGGGTTAAAAGGGAAAGGGTAGCGGAAGCGCAGTTCATCTGATATAAATTTCCTTAAAGGAGGCGTTATGAATGCTCAGACCCAAGAACCCCGATCCCGCAACCAGATTGTGATCCGGCTATTGTACACCCTGCTTTTTCCGCCCATCTACGGAATCTGTAATTTCCTGGTCATGCTGACTACCCTGTTTCAATTCGCCCTTCTAGCCATCACCCTGCAGCACAGCGAACCGGTGCGCTCCTTCGCCAACCGGGTGATTTCCTATGAATACCGGCTATGGCGCTATGTCTCTCTCAACAGCAGCCAGCGGCCCTTTCCCTTCGCCGAATTTCCGCCGGAACTGGAACCTCCGGAGGCAGAAGTCAGCTTTCCTTAGGTTCGAGCCGCGAAAAAACAGGCCCCGGGGGTCAACTCCCGGGGCCAATTCAAACTTATTTTCAGTCAGGGTGATGAAAAATGCGGGTAAAGACTGGAGGCGGCATCCGGATTCGAACCGGAGAATAACGGTTTTGCAGACCGTTGCCTTACCTCTTGGCTATGCCGCCTCTGGAGCGGGAAACGGGATTCGAACCCGCGACTTCAACCTTGGCAAGGT
>JBEKDQ010000411.1:0-1845 GCA_050014275.1 Desulfobaccales bacterium
TATTCGGGGTGAAGGGCCGCCTCCCGGGAAATCCCGTTCCGGTGCTGATCGCCGGGCCGGAGATGTTACCCCAGGTGGCCCTCCAGGCGCCGCCGGCCTTCCGCTTGCTGGCTCATCTCTGGCCGGGTCCCTTGACCCTGATATTGCCGGCCAGGCCGGATTTGCCTCCCTTGCTCACGGGCGGCACCGGGACCATCGGGGTGCGCCAGCCTGGCCAGCCCCTGGTCTGCCGGCTGCTGGCGGACTTGGGGTTTCCAGTCACCGGCACCAGCGCCAACCGCTCCGGACAACCTCCCCTGACGGCGGCGGCGGCGGTGGCCAGAGAGTTGGGGGAAGAGGTGGACTTGATCCTGGAGGCCGGCCCCACCCCTGGAGGCCGGCCTTCCACCATCGTGGACCTGACCGTGAGCCCCCCCCGCCTGGTGCGGGCCGGGGCGATCAGCACAGCCACCCTCAAGGAAGCCCTTCCGGAGTTTTTTATAAGGTGACCTGATGGCAAAAGAGGCGGCGGTAGTGGGCATCGATCTGGGGGGCACCAACCTCCGTCTGGCCCTGGTCTCCCCCGGCGGCGAGATCCTGGCCCGCTGGGAGCGAGCCACGGCCACCATTCCCGATCGGGACGCCCTGATCTCCACCCTAGCCCTGGATCTGGCGGCCTGCGGTGAGGAAGCCGGTTGCCGCGGCGTGCAGATCCAAGGGGTGGGCCTGGGCATCCCCGGCCGGATTCTCCCCCGGGAAGGTCGCATCGCTTTTTCCCCCAACCTGCCGGTCCTGAACGACTGCCCCCTGGTGCCGCTTCTTTCGCCGTTGCTGGCCTGGCCGCTGTTTCTGGAAAACGACGCCAACCTTTTTACCCTGGGGGAACACTGGCTGGGAGGCGGCGTCGGCCACCCCCACCTGTTGGGCATCACCTTGGGGACCGGGGTGGGAGGCGGCCTCATCTTGGGCGGCCGCCTGTGGCAGGGCTCCCAAGGCACCGCCGGGGAGATCGGCCACATTACCCTGGAGCCGGATGGACGAAAATGCCACTGCGGCAACCGGGGCTGCCTGGAGACCCTGGCTTCGGCCTCTTGGACCGTAGTCTGGGTTAAGGAGCAACTGGCCCAGGGGGTCTCCTCCTGGCTTCAGGATCTCTATGTCACCGATCCCGACGCCATCCGGGGGGAAACCCTGGTGGTGGCTGCCCTCAACAGGGACCCCCTGGCCCTGCGGGCCTTCGACCGGGTGGGACGCAGTCTGGCACAGGGCATCGCTGACGCGGTGCACCTCCTGGGACTTTCCCGGGTGATCATCGGCGGCCGCTTTGCCCGGGCCTGGGAGGTCTTCCAACCGTCACTGGCCGAGGAGCTGCACCACCGCCTTACCCTGTTCCCGCCGGAGGCGCTGAGCGTCGTCCCGGCCCAACTGGGAGACGACGCCGGCCTCTTGGGCGCCGCCCGCCTGGCCTGGAATCTGTCGGCGCCGAGATGAGAGCAGGTGGCTAGAGGGGCGGGGCCGGCAGTCCTGCCCTCCCTCTCATCCCCCCTCCCAACCGGGGTAAGGGCCTGGAACCCTGACCTCCGGCCCGATTTCCCGGGCCATAAATTTAATAGGTTTTGATGAGGTAAAAGGGTCTTATTGCGTATTTTTGGTATCTTCCGTATCTTTCGTATCTTTCATAAGGGTCCCGCACCTGCCGCCAAAAATTCACCAGGAGAAACCAATGCAAACAATCCCCGTGGCCCGGCCAACCCTGGGAGAAGAGGAGGCCGCCGCCGCCCGGCGGGCCATTCTCTCCGGTTGGGTGATCCAGGGGCCAGAAGTGGCGGCCTTTGAAAAGGAATTCGCCGCCCTGGTGGGGGCCCC
>JBEKDQ010000412.1:0-1841 GCA_050014275.1 Desulfobaccales bacterium
AGGCCGCGGCACTGCTCCGCCAACATCGCATGGGTATTATTGCGGGGGGCATCGTGGGCTATCCCAATGATGACCGGGAGTCGGTAAAAAAACAGGTTCGCCAGCTTCTTTCCCTGAAACCCGACGCCTTATACCTGCAAATTTTGACCCCTTATCCGAAGACGGTCCTGCGACAAGAACTGCTGGAGGCCGGTCTCATAGTCAATTTGCATGATTACCAGACCTATAATGGCTTTCTCAGCAATATCCGCACTAAACATTTGGGCTGCAAAGAATTAGAGCGCTTAAAGGGTAATCTGGCCTTCTGGGGGAGGTGCAATCCGGCCTTGTTGGCCTGTAATTATTTTCTAAGGAACCACTTTCGCTTTCAACTTAAAACCATGCTCAAAGATCTCGGCCGTTACCTCCGCTATCTTTTGGTTTCCAAAGAAGACCCACGGCGGTTAGAAATCTAGGGTAATTTAATTGGGGATAAAAATAAATCCGCCACCTATCCCCGGCTCAGCTCTTCCAGCCTGGCGACTACCTGCGGATTGCCCAGGAAATCATTTTTCTTAATTTGGGCCCGATACTGGGAAACGCGGCCTTCGAAGGCCTCGATGAAATTCTCTCGGCAGCCAATATCTAGGAGATAGTGGCCAAAGTTATTTTTTTGCAGGGAATAGGCATTGAAATATTGCTCATAGAAAAAATGAACGGGCAGGCAGAGAAGCGGTTTCTCCAGATATAACGCCTCGCTGATCAAGGAGTGGCCGCCGGTGGTAATGACATAGCGACAGGAGGCCAAATCTGCCAGAAAGTCATCTTCGGAGGTATTCTTAAAGATGAGGTTCCCCCGGGGCGGCTTTTCCCCCAAACCATAAATGAATACCCTCCTGCGGCTCTCCCTGAGTCTCTCAATTAACGCGGCAAAATTATTCCCTCTCAGGTAAACCAGGACATGATCATCAATGGAAGGCGTCAGGTCCTTCACCTTTGGTTTGATCAAAGGCGGAAAGACCTCAATTATGGCTGGGGCCACCGGTGGCAGCCGATGAAAGGAAGTGATCAGGTAGTGGCTGGCGCCGCTGAAGAGATAACGGATCAAGAAGCAGGTTAGATACCGGCTCAGGCGCTGTCCGGGGGGAGGATCATACCGACACTCGGTTAAGAGGTGTTGATTGTCCAGACTCACACAAGGGCGCCCCATCATCCTGGCCGCCCACATGGTGGCGAATTCGTAATCGCTGATGATTAAATCGGGGTCATACTCCCGGATGATGGCCTTGATCCTCTTGATGGCCGGGCCCATGCGCGCTAAACCCACCGCGCCGTAAGCCACGGTGGCCGCAAGGTCGACGCGATGGTTGCGGATGATGGTGGGCGTGGTGGGCACATTTTCCACCTGGTAGCCATTTTCTTGCAAAATCCGAATTGTTCCCCCTCCCACGAAGAGAAATTCATGCTGGCGCATTTCCAGGGCAATAGTCAGGGCCCGGCTGATATGACCGCGGGCGTCTCCCATTACCCCGTAAAATATCCGAGCCATCCAGAGCCACCTAAGGAGGGGTGATCAAATCTTTGTAGTTCTCCTACAAATCATCCAGTGAATACGTTATCGATAGTCTGCACCAATTCCATGGGGGCTTTTTGCAGATCCCAATCTGCGCCGAGCGGCCACATTATTTCCTAATGGCAGCAGCACCTCCATCCGTCACCGCCTTGCAGCAGTTGCAGAAAGACCTCTTCATGCCGGCGAACCATGTCCGCGACCGCAAATTGGCTCTCTACCAGCTTTCTTCCGGCCCGTCCGAAAGTGGCGCACCTGGCGTCGTCGCCCAGAAGCTGACTTATGGAGTCTG
>JBEKDQ010000413.1:0-1837 GCA_050014275.1 Desulfobaccales bacterium
GGGTGAAATGGCTGTCCAGGGGGTGGAGGGCGCTGGCCTGCACCTGGCCGACGAAGGCACGACGGCTTTCGTCCGTGATCTCGGAGGCGCACAGCGAGTCCTCAAACGCCTGGATCCTCTTGAAGGCCAGCGAGTTTCCCTTGTTGAAAAGGCGACACGGAACCTGCAGGTCCAAGCCCACCAGAGCAGTGGAATCCATGCGGAGTTTGGCGAGTTGCTGGCGTTGGTGATCGTCCATGACCACCAGATCAGTCAGCCAGTGGACACTCTCGAAGACGATGCCGGCGGCTCCGGTGGACAGGAAGGCCGCGGCCGCCTCAGGGCTGGAGACGCCGCCCCAGATGAAGACGTCCAGAGACTTCGCATAGGCGTGCAACATTTCCTTGGCCGCTGAATAGAGGACCAAGGTCGTCTCCCCGCTTACGAATCCTGCGGCCTCGCACCCCTTTAGGACGATGCGCCCGATGCCCGAACTATCCTTGACCATCGCGGCCAAGAGAGGCACGTCCCCGACAATGGGGAAGCAGCGGTAATCTTCCGACAAAGTCCTCAGTCGCCGTTGAAAGGCCGAAGTATCCCCCGCCAAGAACTGGGACTGGCATTCTACCCAGAGATTCCGGGTGCCTGTTTCCTTCAGGAGCTGGCCGATGGATGGATTCATCAGGGCGGAGGTGGAAATCCTGATATCGCTGACCTGGCCAGCAGGTTCGGCCGTTTGTAAGAACGAATGCAGTGCTTCCGCCCCCATCGAGGAAAAATCGAAGATGGCCCGGCTGCCCGTGCGTTGCGCCATTTCGGACACCGGCGCACTTATCTCGCCAGGTCTCCAGACAAAAGCAATGATGGGACCTTGCTCCTCAGCCAACATGCCCAGACCTCCAATGCAATGCCAGACGTTTACGTGACGCGGAATTAGGTGCTGTCCTAATTTCAGATGTAGCGCCGGCTTCCAGCCGGCATTGAGCCGCCAAGATGGCGGCGCTACGTTCAAATTAGGACAGCACCCGGAATTACAAAGACTTTCTGAATATACGATATCTCTTATAGGGTCTTGCGCCCGCTTCCACGGCTAAGGTGTTGACGGCCGCATTGTCCTCCAGGGTCCAGCCCATCTCCAGAGAACGGTATTTGTTCTTTTTCCGCACAACCTCAAAGATGTGGTGGAAGGCCAACATGGGGATTCCCAATTGCCGGTACTTTTCCTTGATCCCGAACATCAAACAACGCAATCCGGTGATCTCCCGGCGATAGAGGAGCGCCTTCACCAAACCCAGCAGGCCGATCCGCCCGTTGAGACGCTTGAGCAATGGGTTGATGTCGGGGAAAATTACACAGACCGCCGCTGGTTCGCCCTCGTAATAGATGAAGAAAGCCAGGTCGGGATCCGCGAAGGTCATCACGCTCTTCTGAATGTCCCGCATCTCCTCATCGCTCAGGGGGACAAAACCCCAGTTAGCGGACCAGGAGTCATTGTAGATCTCCTTGATCAGGGCAAACTCGGCGTCCTCTTCCTTGGGACGAAAGGGCCGGATGCGGATGCCTTTTTTACGGGCTATCCGCCCAGCCAGACTATCCATCCACTCGGGAAGCCGGTAATCGCCATCGATCAGGAAGGCGAGCAGGTCCTTCTCTTTGGCGAAACCGCACGATTCGACCAATCTGGAGTAGTACGGCGGGTTGTAACTCATCATCAACGCCGGCAGGTAATCAAAGCCCTCGACGAGCAACCCGAGCTCGTAATTGGTGGACGGGTTGAGCGGCCCCCTGAGGAAGGCCATGCCCTTCAGGCGAGCCCACGTCTCCACGGCGGAAAAGAGGGCTTTGGCCGCCGCTGGAT
>JBEKDQ010000414.1:0-1808 GCA_050014275.1 Desulfobaccales bacterium
GGGTGGGATTGAGGATAAAGGCCATGCGGGCGACCCCCTGAGTCACTGCGGCCACCACCTCATCGACCCTGCTGGAGTATTTAAAGGTCTCCTGGTCGTCCAGGGCCTGGGCGTCCAGGGCCAACACCTTCTCAAAGATCAGGTAATTGAGCACCGCCACGTCCAGTTGGGCCAGGGCGGGATGCATCTGACGGGCCAACTGTTTTTGCCGCACCCCGGGGCGCAGCTTCAGAAGCCAGGCCTTGCGGCCGAAACCCAGCAAGATGAAGGCGGTCTCCGCGGCCGGGACCTCCGCCAGGGTCTGTTGCAGGAAGTCATCGTAGGCCTGGCCGAACTCGGCGGCGGCGGGCAATGAGAAGATTTCGAAGTATTCCTTCAGGCGCCCCAGGATCTTGGACTCGTCCAGGCGCTTCACCCGGGGACCCCCCAGGAGGCGGTGGGCCATGAGGATGACCAGGTTCGGGTCATAGATGTTGGAGAGGTACATGAGGGTATAGTTGAAGCCCGCCTGGGGCGGCGCCTGGGGATACTGCTGTTTCAGGAGTTTTTGGTAATTGAGGGAGGTTTCGTAGCGGTGATGGCCGTCGGCGATGAACAGGGTCAGGCCGGCCAGAACCTGGTAGGCCGCCCGGAGGGCGGGGGGCTCCGTTACCCGGTAGAGGCGCTGATAATATCCCAGGGTATCTTCAAAGGCCTCCATCGGGGCAGGGGGCAGGGCCTGGCGTAGTTGGCCCAGGACCAGATTTTCCGGATCGGGGTAGAGGGAAAAGATGGGGGAAAAATGGGCCCTGGCCTGTTTGAACAATTCCAGGCGGTCGGCCTTGGCGGCGGAGAAGGTCTGCTCGTGGGGCTTAATGGTCCCGCCGCTTAAGGGCTCCAGGCGCACCAGGGCCGCCAGGCCGGTCCGGGTCCGCTTCCGCCCCTGAGCCTCGAAATCGGTCTCCCAATAGTAGAAGGCCGGCTGGGGATCTCGCAGCAGCACCTCATGACGCAACCACTCTTGAAACAGAGCTGCCGCCCGGGTGTAACGGTTGTGCAACCGATCGTCCCCGGCCTGGGCCTGGGGCAGGATCAGGTGCACCATATTATAGGGGCTGCGGGCCGCCAAGGCCTGCCGCTCGACGGGCTTGATCACATCATAGGGCGGCGTCACCACGTCGGTCAGGTTCGACACCTTGGCGAGGTTATAATGCAGCCCCCGGAACGGGGCGACCAGGGCCACCGGAATCGTCCTCCTGTTTGCTAAGCCGCTATTTCCCCCGGCAAATACCATCTCTCCCCAAGGACCGGCTTCGCCTCGGGCCAGGAAAGGGCGGCAAATGGCAAATAACGACTTAAATTTATCACCCTGGCACCTGGCGTCAATAGGCCCATGGCACAAATCCGGATTTCTGCGGAGATCGGAGAGCAGTTCTGACAGGTCACAAAAAACTCTTGACCCTGGTTGCTCTCCAGGTTATAAATGCTGAATTAATCTTGATTAAGGGATGGGCGTATGCGCATGACCCCTTCGCAGGTTAGGAGGGGTTATCAAGTTACGGGGCAAAAAAATCTGGGGCTTTAGGCTCCCTTCCTCGTGCTCTCCGGACCGTTGCCGGGGCCCAAACCTTACTCTCCCCGGGAGTTCCGCTCCCGGGGCGCGCCGCCCCAGGCGGCGCAGGTGGTATGCCTGCCGGGCATTCCCCGGTGACATCTTAACCTTGGTGCGAGGAGGGCGGACTATTGAATAATCCGGTGCCTGGCTTCGGACTGCATCTTACCCTGGACGGCTATGGGTGCAGTTATGAGCGGCTGACGAACCTGGACGC
>JBEKDQ010000415.1:0-1766 GCA_050014275.1 Desulfobaccales bacterium
AACATCAAGCTGCTGGAGTCGGCCAGCGCTGAACTCTCCGCCATCGCCGGACAGAAACCGGTGGTGACCCGGGCCAAGAAATCCATCGCGGCCTTCAAGCTGCGGGAGGGGATGCCCATCGGCTGCATGGTGACCCTGCGCCGGGAGCGGATGTATTTCTTTATGGATAAACTGGTGAACGTGGTACTCCCCAGGGTGCGAGACTTCCGGGGGGTATCGGAGAAGGCCTTCGACGGGCGGGGTAACTATACCCTTGGCGTCCGGGAGCAGATCATCTTCCCGGAGATCGATTACGACAAGATCGACAAGGTCAAAGGAATGAATATCACCATCGTCACCAATGCCCGCACCGATGAAGAAGGCAAGTTTCTCTTGAAACTATTGGGTTTGCCCTTCAGGAGATAAAACAGGAGCGGATTTAAAGCCCGCCCCTGCGGAGACGCGAATGGCCAAGAAATCATTGATAGCCAAGGCAAAACGCCCCACCAAGTTTGCAGTGCAAAAATACCATCGCTGCCCTTTGTGCGGTCGTCCCCGGGCCTTTCTGCGGCGGTTCGGCATCTGCCGCATCTGCTTCCGTAACATGGCCCTCAGGGGGGAGATCCCCGGGGTGACGAAATCGAGTTGGTAGCCAAAAATGAGCATGACCGACCCCATCGCCGACATGTTGACCCGGATTCGCAACGCCGGGGTGGCCCGTTTCGACAAGGTGGATATCCCGGCGTCCCGCATGAAGATCAGCCTGGCCCGCATCCTCAAGGAGGAGGGCTTTATCAAGAACTACAAGGTGATCAAGGACAATCGCCAGGGCCTTCTCCGGGTCTATCTCAAATATTCCGAACACCAGAGACCGCTTATTCAGGGCTTGCGGCGGGTAAGCAAACCCGGGCGCCGGGTATACCGCAGCCACTCCGAGCTGCCTAAGGTCCAGGGGGGACTGGGGACGGCGGTCGTCTCCACCTCCCAGGGCGTGGTGACCGACCGCCAGGCCCGGAAACTGCAAGTGGGCGGAGAAATTCTCTGCGAGATCTGGTAAGGGTAAAGCCATGAGCCGCATCGGTAAGAAACCTGTGCCTTTGTCCCCGGGGGTGAAGGCGGCGCTGCAAGACGGGAGGTTGACGGTCACAGGCCCCCAGGGCACCTTGAGCCAACTGATGCCGCCCCGGATCCACATCGACATCGGGGCCAAGGAGATCACCCTGACCCCCCAGGACGACTCCCGCTTGAGCCGCTGTTATTGGGGGCTGGCCCGGACCCTGGCGGCTAATATGGTCATCGGGGTCAGCGAAGGTTTTACCAGGGTGCTGGAGCTGGTGGGCACCGGCTACAAGGTGGAGAGCAAGGCCGGCGCCCTGGTATTCAGCGTGGGTTATTCCAACCCGGTGAATTTTCCCCTGCCCCAAGGGATCAGCGCCAAGGTGGAAAAGGCCACCCGCATCGAACTGAAGGGCTACGACAAGGAGATGTTGGGCAAAACCTTGGCGGTGATTCGAGCCTTGCGGCCGCCGGATGCTTATAAAGGCAAGGGGATTAAATATGCGGGCGAAGTATTGCGGCGCAAAGTGGGCAAGGCCGGCGGCCGCTAAGAGGAGGAGGTAAGAAGACGATGAACTCCAAACTGGCGGCAAGGCTGACACGACGGCAGCGCATCCGGCGGAAGATCAGCGGCAGCGAGGCCAGGCCGCGGCTCTCGGTGTTTCGCAGCTCCCGGCATATCTACACCCAGATTATCGACGACGGCCAGGGCCGGACCTTGGTGGCGGCTT
>JBEKDQ010000416.1:0-1750 GCA_050014275.1 Desulfobaccales bacterium
CTCGCCCTTTTCGTCCTTTTTCAGGTAGCGCTTCTTCAGGACCACGACGGCGTTGGCGGATAAAGGCAGTTCCCCGGCGATTTCCCTGGCTTCACCCTGTAGCATCATTCCCTCCGGAAATTAACGAGTTTCCTATATTTGGGGCATAACTAGCAATATCTTGTATTTGTATGGCAATAAGATACTAGATATTGAGATTTCGTCAAGGTAAATCAGAACAAATGGGGCAGTCTCAGAAAAGGTCAGGATTCCGGTTATCGCGCCAGAGCCGAGTCCCAAGGGAGGTTAGGTTATGATAACTAATGAAAGCTCACTTTTTCTAAGGTTTTCTCCATTTATCGATTTTCAGTCGCAAGTATAGGTCCTTAATTAATTATCTCAGAAAGAGTATCCGGTTGAAAGGCCTCTTTGCCGGCAGGATGGTAGCCCCTTAACCCGGTCTGGGCGGTTTATTAATCCAAGCAGAAGGTGGGACCGCCGCCCCCGGCGGCCCAGGCCGGGTTCGCCCCTGTCAAAAAATCATTGCTTCTTCCCTTTCCAGGCCCGTCCGGTCAATTCATTTGCCTTTTTGGTCCGGGTGCGGTATAAATTTTGTCGATACCTTAGGGAAGACAGGAGAATCCTTGGGCAAAAAAATGATCGGCATCCTGGGCACCGGCAGCTATCTACCGGAAGCGGTCCTCACCAACCAGGACCTGGAGAAGCTGGTGGACACCACGGATGACTGGATCGTGGAACGTAGCGGGGTGCATGAGCGCCGCATCGCGGCGCCGGAGGAAGATGCGGTCACCATGGGAGTGATCGCCGCCCGCCGGGCCCTGGAGAATTCCGGGATCGAGCCGGAACGGCTGAGCTACATCATCTTGGGGACCAACACCCCGGCCCAGTTCTTTCCAGCCGGGGCCATCCGCATCCAGGAGGAATTGGGACTGGGCGGCCGGGCCGCGGCCTTCGACCTGCAGGCCGGTTGTAGCGGTTTTAATTATGCCGCCTATGTGGCGGAGCGGCTGGTGGCTCCGGAGGGCAAATACGCCCTGGTCATCGGCTCGGATGTCTGCTCCCGGTTCACCGACTGGACTAACCGGGGCACCTGCCTGCTCTTCGGAGACGGAGCCGGGGCGGTGGTGTTGGGTCCCAGCCGGCGGAACCGCATCATCACCTCCTTCATCGCCTCCAGCCTCAACTTGAAACTGTATTGCGAAACCGAATTCAACAAAGAGGTGAGCCCCTTCGAGCCGCTGCCGAGCCACACCGGCAAACACTATCTGCAAATGGATGGCCCGGAGATTTTCAAGTTTGCGGTGAACGCGGTGAAGATTTCCATTCCGCGCCTCCTGGAGATGGCCGGACTGGAGCGGGAGGATCTGGACTATCTCATCATCCACCAGGGTAACTACCGCATCCTGGAGGCCGGGGCCAAGTTTGCCCGGGTGTCCATGGACAAGGTGTTCGTCAATATTCACAAGTATGGCAATACCTCGGCGGCCTCGGTGCCCATTGCCTTGGATGAGGCCCTGATGGCAGGCAAGATCAAAGACGGCGACAAAGTGATGCTCATCGGCTTCGGCGCCGGGGCCACCTGGGGCGGCGCCTTGCTGCAGTGGGGGGAGTAGGTAGCTTACAGCCATCAGCGGTCAGCGGTCAGCTTAAATCCTGCTTCGAAAAGTTCCTCATGCGGCTTCCAGGGTTACTTGGTAGCCGAGGTCTGCTCCGAAAAGTTGTGAAGAATTTGGTGGCACAGGCGTCCCTC
>JBEKDQ010000417.1:0-1747 GCA_050014275.1 Desulfobaccales bacterium
CATTTTTCTTCTACTCCATGGTTCTGGCAGGTGTTCTTAATGCCATTATCACTTCCTGAGTGGCCAATGTTGTGGTTTTATGAGTGGGTGCGATTTCCCTTAAAATGATAGCAGCCGCGCCGAGGCCCCTAACCTCAGATCCGGAGCCGACGATGTCCGATAAGCCGCCAAATCCATCCAATTCTCACGATTGGTCCCCTTTTCTGATCCAGAACACCCCGGGCGCCGTTATTACCTCGGATCACCAGGGGCGGATCACCGAGTTCAACCCCGCGGCCGAGCGACTGACCGGTTATAGCCGGGACGAAGCCATGGGACGCCTGGTCGAGGAAATCCTGCACCTTCCGGGGGTGGACCTGAGCATTTGGAATCAGGTATTGAAGGGGCGGAAAGATGCCACCGAGGAACTCTCTTTGCGCAACCGTTCAGGGCAGGAGGTGCCGGTGATGGTCAGTTCCTTCCCCCTCCGGGACGACGGCGGGAACCCCCAGGGCGGGGCCATCATCATCCGGGACCTGACCCCGGTAAAGCGCCTGGAGAGAGAGCGTCGGCAACTGATCAACATGTTCGTCCATGACCTGAAGACCCCGGTAGTGGGAGCCGCCGGCCTGATCCGGCGCCTGCTGCAAGGCAAGCTGGGCCTCCTGACCGAGCCGCAAATGAACTACCTCCAGACCATCGATCAGGAGATGGAAGGGCTGGAAAAGCTTATCAACCGGTTTCTGGAATTCGCCCGCTTGGACCTGCGGATTCTGGCTCCCCAACTCGAATTCCTGAACGTCCAGGAGGAGTGCCGGAAAGTCGTCACCCTGTTACAACCCCTGGCCGAAGACAAAGATATCACATTGGAAACCAATCTACCTCCAGAGATTCCCGCCCTCCGGGCCGATCCGCTCCTATTCCAAAGAGTCCTGGAAAACCTGCTGGAGAATGCCATCAAGTATAGCCCCACCCAAAGCCGGGTGATGCTGGCGATCCGGGTAGAAGACCCGGCCATCCGGTTCACCGTCCAGGACCAGGGTCCGGGAATTTCCCCGAAAGATTTGCCCCATCTTTTTGAAATCTTTTATCGCGGAGAACAGGAAGGGAACACCCAGGGCTTTGGTCTGGGGTTGGCCGCGGTCAGGCGGATCATCGACGCGCACGGCGGCCGCATCTGGGTGGATACCGGTCCGGGCCGCGGCTGCGCCTTCCATTTCACCTTCCCCCTGGAAACCTGACCTGCCTCACCAAAAACTGATCAATCAGTTATGTTAGAGTAGTGGATCACTTTTTGGGGTGCAGGTCACTGCTCCTGGTCTATTGCAAATACGACAGGAACTCCTGAAGGAACTGTGTCACTGTGCCAGGGAGAGCCTGGAGATCTTTTCCAGAATGGTGTTGAGCCTTGATGAGTGCGGTTCCTTGTGCTATCATGCCTTCGAGGTGATGATTCTGCTCCAAGAATAGAAACTTGCGGGGATTTCCCCCGGGCAAAGCGGTTCCCAAAACCATTTTTTAACTGCGGGGCCAGGGCGGCCACATAATCTCGGTTACAATCCATGGCACTGACTCAGTGCTTGACTGGAAGTGGAAAGAAATAGCATGGAAAGCCAAACTCCCGCGGCATTCTGGAGTGTCCCGGCGGCGGACCTGCTGCAGCAACTGGATACTTCGCCCCAGGGGCTGAGCCGGGAAGAAGCGAAACAACGGTTGGCCCGGTTCGGCGCCAACCAACTGGGGGTCCAGAAGCGCACCAATACCCTGA
>JBEKDQ010000418.1:0-1740 GCA_050014275.1 Desulfobaccales bacterium
CGGACCTCATGGAACGGGAGATGCAGTATCTCTACCGGGAGGGGGACCGCTACTGCATGATGGACAACGACAGCTACGAGCAGATCATGCTCACTGAGGCGCAGGTGGGTGAGGCGCGCCTCTATCTCATCGAAAACCTGGACCTCAAGGTCCTCTTCTTCAATAAAGAGCCCGTGGGCGTGGAGTTGCCCAACTTTGTGGAGTTGGCGGTGGCTCAGACCGAACCCGGAGTCAAAGGCGACACCGCCGCTGGCGGGACCAAGCCCGCGGTCCTGGAGTCCGGCGCCAACATCCAGGTGCCCTTGTTCATTAATGAAGGGGACCGGGTCAAGGTAGACAGCCGCACTGGCGGTTATATTGAGAGGGTTAAGTGAGGATGGGGCTCAAGCCAGCTTCACCAGGACCACATAGCGCCGCACCCCGAAACGCATGGCCCTTGCCTCGCACCCCATGTAGATGTCCACTTTCTTGTGCATCCGAGAGGCCATGCGGTCTTTAAAAGCATAGACGCCCAGCCCATTCAACAAGACCCGGTCGCCGAACCCCAGGTTCATGCCCTCTTCCACATCCTGGCTAACCGCCAGGAAGCCTTCCCGCACCCGTTCGCCCGAGGCGGTGATCCCCTTGGAGGAGCCGGGGCAATAGGCCGACGGATAAGAATAAGCGCTAACCGTGACAATGGACATGGTGATGCACATGGTAGGTCGAGGGGCGCATACTATGCCGACCCCCAGGAGACCGACGATCGCCATCGTTTTCATGTTCCCTCCCTTTAGAGATAGTTCATGATTGCTTCGGATGGCTGGGGAATAATTTAGATAAAGGAACCGACAGGAAAAGTTTGGGGCCGAGGCCCCAGGATTTCTTTGCAAGTGGTTTTGTCGCCTTCGGCCTCGGGTCGCTTCGGGATCATCCCAAATATTAACGGCCACCCGGTCTCAGGTTCCTATCCCCATCAATCCATTGGTGAAGTTCACTTGGCGTACAACCAAAAGGACCGCTGTGATTTGTTTGTTCCATATATCACAATATTTCAAAGGCTGTCAAGAAAATAATCGTATTATTATATATCATATTGTTATTACTGACTAATTATCTGCGAAAAGCTTTTCTTTTTCTGATTTTCAGAGATTACTGATCTTGTTTCGGCTGATTTTTTTATAAAATGGAGGGAATTTCTATCATATAGCCTATTTTTTGGCTATATGTGGAAAATTTTTCAGGCTGGAAAAACTTACTTTTAGAATATGTAAATATTAAGAATATTAACAATGATTTAATAATGTTATACGCATTATAATTAATTTAATTATCTCTTAGTTAACCGGGATCCCCCCACCGAAGCCAATTTGCGCTTTCTTGTCAGGGCGGTCAGGGTGAGCCAGGGAACCGGCGCCAGGAGCTTAGCGGAACTTAAACTCTCCCCGCCCCAAGAGGTCGTGGAGGTGGACGATCCCCAGGACCCGGCGGTCCTGGTCCACTACCGGCAGCGCCGTGATGGCGTGGTCCTCCATCAGTTCCAGGGCATGGGAGGCCAGGGCCTCGGGACTGATGGTCCGGGGCTGCGAGGTCATCACCTCTTTCACCCCCCGGCCCTGGAGATTCCCCCACTTTTTCAAGGCCCGGCGCAGATCGCCGTCGGTGATGATCCCCTGTAAGGCGCCGCGGCGGTCCACCACCAGGGTGACCCCCAGTCCTTTGGCGTCCATCTCTCCGATGGCCCGGCTCAGGGTATGGGAT
>JBEKDQ010000419.1:0-1735 GCA_050014275.1 Desulfobaccales bacterium
CATGCTCAAAAACGGTACCTACTGGAACCCACAGCTGCCTATTGCAGCTTGACAAACAAGACAGTCGCTCTCCCCCATTGGGGGAGAGGGGGTAAAGAAGGGACCCCATTTAGCGCTCCCGTATATTTGATAGCCTCAGTAGCCCGCAGGTCTTAACGTCCAAATTTTAATATGGCCAAAATTGGCCGGAACGTTTTTCATTTCAGATCATGGCGGCCACAGGCCGCCCTCTAGCTGATAGCTGACCGCCTTCCTTCAATCATTTCTGCAACAACTTCCAGAAGCGCTTCACTTCGTTCACCGCGAGCTGCCCAGGGGCGGAGGCCCGGTTTTTGGCGAATGGGGCGAAAGTGAGGAAGCTCCCCAGCAGGGGCGCCACCACCCGGGACCATTCGCCCGCCGGGCCCATGGCGAAGGCGATGATCTCCCGGCCCGCGGCCCGGGCCTGGGGGATCAGGGAGAGGAGCCGCAGGCTATCCTCCGGCTCCTGGGCCATGGTCACCAGCTTGATGATCCCGGCCTCCTGGTCCAGCATCTCTTGCAAGACGGCTTCCAGACGGGCCGTCTCCGGGGTCCCCGAAAAATCGTGCCAGGAGAGGATGATCCCGGCCCGGCCCCGGCGCGCCCAAAGCTCCCGGCGCCAGGTGGGATCGGCGGCCAGTTCTACGTCCAGGAAGTCTGCTCCCAAGGCCATGGCCTCTTCCAGTAGCAGGCGGCGGCCCGCCTCGCTACCGGCCCATTTGCCGCCCTCGGCCGCCAGCCGGTTGGTGGCGATAACCGGTCCCGGGTGGCTGCGGAACAGCCGCGGTAGATCGACCTGCTCCAGGTAATCCAGCCTGATCTCGGCCCACAGGCCCTTGCGGGCGGCCCGCAGATACCTGGAGCGGGCCCGGTTCACCGTGGCCTCCACCACCGGAACGCAGATGCGTAACGACGGTTTTCGGCCTGCGCTTTTCGGATTTCGACTCCGGGTCATGGTCGCTCAGGCTCGCAGGGACTCACGCTGCGGGCCGAAAATTTTAGGTATTGCGGCACGGGGGCTCGCCCCCCCCCGGCCTAGTGTCACGTCTCAGATTTTGCTTTAATAAAAAATGTTCTTCATCTTTTGGCCTGTAAAATGTAGCCGCAAGCTTAAGCTTGCGAAAATCCTTAATAAAATGAGCGCAGGCTAAAGCCTGCGGCTACCAGAACATGTAGATATTTTTAAAGGTATTTCTGAAACATGGCATTGGTAAACCATCGTTACCTCTCCGATATGTCTTGCTGAAAACGGAAAACGGAAAATAGAAAACAGAAAGCAGGAAACAGTCTTCTCTCAACTGAGGTTCTCCACCCTCGCGGCTTGGGGGAAGGAGCCCAGCAGCTTGAAATGGGCGCTCAGGGCCCTGGTTTCCTCCAAGGCTGCGGCCACCGCGGGGTCAGCCTGGTGGCCGTCCAGATCCACAAAGAACAGGTAGCGCCAGGCCTCGTTTTTCACCGGGCGGGAGACGATACGGGTCATGTTGAGCGAGCATTCCGCCAGGGGTCTCAGGGTCTTGTACAACGCCCCGGGGATATTGTCCACCGCGAAGAGGATGGAGGTCTTATCGCTGCCGGTGGGGCCGGGAGTGTCGGGGCCGATGACGAAAAAGTGGGTGACGTTGCCCGGCTGGTCTTCGATGCGGCTCTCCACCACCCTCAGGTCGTAGAGGGGCGCCGCGAAGGAACTGGCGATGGCCGCGGCGTTGGGGTTCCT
>JBEKDQ010000420.1:0-1727 GCA_050014275.1 Desulfobaccales bacterium
ACTTGGTCTCGTGTCTATGCTTTCTCATCTGCGACAACTTCAATATACTTCATGAACCGCCGTGTACGGAACCGTACGCACGGTGGTGTGGGAGGACGGGGTTCGCAAGAACCCCTCCTACCCGATACCAGAAGTTGCTCTCCAAGGTGGATGTTTTAGTTTCCCTCTGAATCTCAAAAGGCTGGTCTTTCATCCTGAAAGAGAGGTGTGTGATGAAAAAGGTCAAAGCAGGTTTTTGGATTCTGGCGCTAGGGGTGGGCTTGGTGCTGATGGGAGCAAAGGCTACCTGGGCCATCGGGTTCACCTATTACGACAGCGGCATCTGGACTCAATGGGATGGCCAAGTGACCAATGGAATTAGTACGGATGGCTTTGATACAAATAGGGCGTCCGGATATTATTCTGTCACCGGTCCATCGGTCAGTGCCACTGTAGCTTCTGGGGGCAGCTGGACTGATGGGTCCACCGCTACGGTTACAATGAATGCCACAGTCTCGGCATACTCGTCCACGGCCGCTGGCAGCGTTTCCGCTTATAGCACTGCCGCCACGGTCGTACCAGGTTTTACTACCAACATATATTTCCTGATTACCGGTGGCACAACCGGTACCCCGGTGCAGGTCCTCTACTCCTGGTCTGCCTCTCTGTTGACCGGCGACGGCGGGAGCGCCTCGTTCGACGGGGGCTTCGACCCCCTGGCGATCACCGTGAATGATTATCCCAGCAGCGCGTCCCCCCCACACGTTTGGATTCATGCCCCTGCTACCATCTACAGCAATGATTCTCTTACGGACGCGGCTAGCGGTACCTTCATGGCATATATCGGCGATATCATTGGTATTAACCTGGGCGTTGGTGCCAGCGTCGATATCTCCGGATCAGGGGGCTTTTACGCAGAGGCAAATAATACTATGAATCTTGGCGTCCAGGCCGTCCCGGTTCCCGGCGCGGCCTGGCTCCTGGGCTCCGGGCTCATGGGCCTGGCTGGATTGAGGAGGTTCAGGAAAAGTTAGGTAGCCTCCACCAGCGGCTTTTTTCAGGCAGGGTCAGCCAAGGCCCTGCCTTTTTCGCGCCTATTGGCCCTGCAATATATCTCCTATGTGCAAAGTCAAGCAGGCAAGGTGCCCCGGTATTCTTTTAGAATCCAAGCCGGTCTCCTATTCGTGGTTCCACGCTCAGGTGGGAACCCAGGTACTGAATCTAAGGGGATAAATAGGATGGAGGTCGATACGCACTAGCTTGCCACCATACGCCCTTCCGCTAATCTTTCCATATGTTCGTATATGTGCTCTTTGGTGGACGGCTCCGCCGCTTTCCCGGTCTTTTATCGGCTTCCTCTTGTCCCCACGCCCTTGGGGGTGAAGTTTCCCCGGTTATCGCGCCGAGGGCGCAGGCGCATCCCCAGCGTCAACGGCCCTGGGTGACAGGTTCGTCTCCTTTGGCCAGCCACGGCCAGGACCGGTCGCGGGCTCAGAAGGGAAGCGGCAGGGCCGCGGCCATCCGGGCGGTCAGGGTGAACAGGGGCGAGGGCCAGAGGCCTAGAAAAATAATGGCCGCCAGGATGACGGCGCCGGCCAGACGGCCAGACAGGTCAACCCCGGGAACGGTGAGGCCGGGAGCGGCCGGCTGCATATACATGGCGATCACCACTTTCATATAATAATAGATGGCGATGATGACGGTCAGGATGCCGATAACCGCCAGGACCACGTAGTCGGAGTGCAGCA
>JBEKDQ010000421.1:0-1722 GCA_050014275.1 Desulfobaccales bacterium
TGGTCACCATTGCCGCCTTGAACCTGGTCCTGGACTTTGACTTTATCGAGCAGGGGACCCTGCAAGGGGCGCCCAAATACATGGAATGGTATGGCGCCTTCGCCCTGATGGTCACCCTTATCTGGCTTTATCTGGAGATCCTCACGTTGCTGATGAAGTTGCGCAGCCGGGAATAGGGCGCCTTGAAAGCATGATCAGGGCCCGGTAAGGCTCCTTAAGATCTTGTCCGCTGTGGAAATCCATCACCAGGTCTCCGGCAAACCCCTGGGTATCTTCACTCACCAGGACATAATCGCCTTGGCCCAGACATTCGTTCAACTGTTCCAGGCGGTCCTCGTCATCTTCTTCCGCCATCCTGCATAGTGTCCGGCAAGGTTTTTGCTATGAGACAGCAGTAGGGATTTGTTTGAACTTAGGTATGCCCACTAGTGGTCTATTCCGCAATTGATTATCCACCCAATAGCAATCATTTCATGGAACTTACAAAATTTTTCCCTCTCCCCCCTTGGGGGGGGAGAGGGCAGGGTGAGGGGGTATGTAACGGTCGATGAAGCCACCCCTCACCCGGTGTCGTCCCCTCGCCGGTAGGGGCGGCGTCCCGCCGCCCGGGCTGGGAAACCACGCCCCTACAGCGGGGGGGAGAGGGGGTTTAATGAGCATGGATATAATAATGTTGATATCATTGAAATTACAATGGCCTAGAATTTTTTTTAACTGCGAGATAGTGTAATCTTCCCCTTGCAATTTTGTTGCCGGACACTACCGGGCCCAGGCCCGTTTGGCCTTCAGGGGTTTCATTGCCTGCCACCTCTGCCTCCTCTCCGGTAAGGGCTTTCGACAGCTACACCAGCGCACCCAGGGTTCGTTCCGCTTGCCACCCGAGGTCGCTTAGGGTATGGTGAAGTTAAGAATGGCCGCCACCTCAAGGAAGCGGCCTGTCCGGAAGAACCCCTTGCCATGAGCCGCCGCGATAACCCGGAAAGCGGAGCCGGGAAACGAAGGGATGGTCGCCTTCTCGGGGAGACCGCCCTCATTGGCGCCCTGGCCGAAGTGTTCGGGACGCCGCCGCCGGGGGTGGTCCTGGGCATCGGCGATGACTGCGCCGCGGTGAGCCTCAAGGGAGTCCAAGGCAACCTCCTCTGGACCGTGGATACCCTGGTGGAGGGGGTGCATTTCTCCCTGTCCTATGCCACCCTGGCGCAATTGGGCTGGAAGGCCCTGGCGGTGAACCTGAGCGACATCGCCGCCATGGGCGGGGAGCCCCTCCATGCCCTGGTTTCCTTGGGCTGGCCCCCGGAGCGGGACCTGGCCCTGGCCCTGGAGCTGGCCGAGGGCCTGGCCCAGGCCGCCCGGGAGTACGGGGTGGCCATCATCGGCGGCGACACGGTAGCCTCTCCCGGGCTGCTGGCAGTGACCATCACCCTAACCGGCGTCGCCCCCCCCCGCCGTATGCTGCGCCGCGCCGGGGCCCGGGTGGGGGACTTGATTTACCTTACGGGGGAGCTGGGAGAAGCGGCGGCGGGGCTTCAGGTCCTGAAGCGGCGCCCTGAGCTGGATGCGGACCTTCAGGCGGCCCTGGTGGCGGCCCACCTGGCCCCCAAACCGCAATTGGTGGCCGGGCGCCTCCTGGCCGGCCAGGGCCTGGCCAGCGCCGCCATCGATACCTCCGATGGGGTGGCCTCCGACCTGTATCACCTCTGCCTGGCCAGCGGGGTGGGGGCG
>JBEKDQ010000422.1:0-1721 GCA_050014275.1 Desulfobaccales bacterium
CGGTACCGGCATCGGCCAGGGCCTGGCAGTGAAGAGCTCGGTGGAAGGCATTGCCCGCAACCCCGAGGCTTCCGGGAAAATCACCGTGACCATGCTCATTGGTCTGGCCATGATTGAATCCCTTTGTATTTATGCCCTGGTGGTGGCCCTGATCATTCTGTTCGCCTACCCCATGGCCAAACCCATCGCCGCGGCCTTGGGAATGCATCTCTAATCTTTTTGCCATCAGGGGGGCCTGCGGCCCCCCTTTATTTACCTCGATTATTGTCCCTCTATACACCTAACCCCCAAGGATAATGCCCGCGGCCATGAAATTTTCCAAGATTCCCACGGCGACCATCACCCGCCTATCTATCTATTCCAGGTATCTTGAGGCCTTGTCTCAAGAGGGGGTGAAGATTATCGCCTCAGACAAGCTGGCCCAAAAATGCGGCATCAATCCAGCGCAGATCCGCAAAGACCTGGCTTACTTCGGGGAGTTTGGCATCCGCGGAGTGGGTTATTTTGTCAGAGAGTTGCTCTTCGAAATTAAGCGCATCCTGGGCCTGAACAAGACCTGGAAGATGGCCCTGTTGGGCATCGGCAACCTGGGCTCCGCCCTGTTGGCCCATCAAAACTTCATCCGCCAGGGTTACGAATTCGTGGCGGTCTTTGACTTGGACCCGGCCAAGGTGGGCCGCCGGGTGCCCAGCGGCCAGATCATCTTTCACATGGACGACCTGGAGAAGGTGGTCAGGGAAAAAGGGGTGGAGATCGGGGTGCTGGCCACCCCCGCGGCCCAGGCGCAAATGGCGGCCCTGCGGCTCATCGCCGCGGGCATCAAGGCCATCCTCAATTTTGCCCCCATCCAGTTGCAGTTGCCGGAAGGCATGGCGGTGGAAAACGTCGACTTCACCGTCAAGCTGGATAATCTCGCCTATAATCTAACGATGTCGGAAGGGTAGTCGTAGGGGCGACAGTGGCACAGGCTTCCAGCCTGTGATCGGGTCGCCCAGTTCCGAGTTTTGAGTTTTGAGTTCTCTGTTTGCCGGTTTTGATCAAATGGGGACTGGGTTGGTGATCCACGCCTGTTTTCCACATTGCTCTGGTTCCCAAGCTCCAGCTGGGGAACGCACCCCTGGCGCCAAGCTCCGCTTGGCGAGAGCCAGCTTGCCCTGAGGATTGCAGCTTCTGAGCAAAGAAGTAATTCATGAGCCTTCGGCTCACCCTAAACCATGAAAAGTTACGTATGGTTATGGTGCACAGTGCGCATCCTGCATCAAGACTTTTCGGAACAGTCGCTCATGAGCCTTCAGCTCACCCGTAAATCATGAAAATGTAGCGCCGCCGCCCCCGGCGGGGCGGGAACCGGCAACCAGAGGGTGGATATTCCGCATACTCAGAAAATTTACAAGGCAGTCATTCATGGGCCTTCGGCCCACCCATAAATCATGAAAATGTAGCGCCGCTGCCCCCGGCGGCGTGGGAACCGGCTACCAGAGAGTGGATATCCCGCATACGCAGGAACTTTTCGGAGCAGAAAAATGGAAACAATCGCTCCTGAGCCTTCGACCCTCCAAAAATATACAGAATTACGCATATTTATGGTGCGCAGTGCGCACCCTACATGAAAACTTTTCAAGGCAGTCATTCATGAGCCTTCGGCTCACCCATAAATTATGAAAAGTTTGAGCCAGTATGCTAATCTGGTTTCACCAACGATGGCTGAAGGTCGTGTTTCT
>JBEKDQ010000423.1:0-1711 GCA_050014275.1 Desulfobaccales bacterium
ACCCTGCCCTCTCCCCCCAAGGGGGGAGAGGGAAATAGCTTGTAAATTCCATGAATTGATTAGAAAGTGGGCATGCCTAAGTTCAAACAATTCTCTAATGCCTACCTCATAGCAAAACCTTGCCGGACACTACTGGGGCAGTGCCTACCCTGATATGGTTTTGCCTTGCCAGACGTGAACCTGATTATGAAATGGCCGAATTGGCAGGGCTGACCGATTAAAGGCGGTTTTCTGTGAAAGGCAAAATCAAAGTCAAAGGCCTCTTAGCAGAGACGGAAAGCAGAAAACAGTAAACAGAAAACAGGCATTTCACGAGATCTTCCACAATGGAAAAAAATTCTTGCCATTTATTAAGCGCTTGATATCCTGGAAGGTATGAAAAGGAGCGCCGCCTCTCGTTGCCTGGCAGTGGCCGTAACCATCGGCACGGTTCTCTTTTTCTCTCTGTCCGGGGGCCTGGTTGCCGCAACGGGCGGCTCGCCGTGCTGCTGCCACCATGGCTCCGGCCCCGGCCTGGTGTCCGGGTGCTGCTGCCAGCAGACCGGGATGCCCGGCCATTGCGGGGGCTGCGGCCAGGGCTGCGGCTGCGCTTACCGCGTGGGTTCCGGCCTTTGGGCCTTAAGCTCGCCGGATGCTGCCTTTGGAGCCCCCACCTGGCATAGTTCCCCCCTGGCCCTGACGCTGTTTATGGGCACTAAAACTTTCCCCGCCACCATTTTCCATCCTCCCCATTTTAATCAGTCCTGACCCAAACCTGGGTCTTGCTCACATTTTGAGTTTCGCGGCGCTTTAAGGTGGTGGAAGCCCAGGAAGCCTATGGCTGCCGCGGGAGTTCGTGAAATGCCTATTTTCTGTTTACTGTTTTCTGTTTTCCGTCTCTGCTTGGTGGGCAGTACCCACCCTACGGGCCTTTGACTTTGATTTTGATTTTGCCTTTCACAGAAAACGGATAACAGAAAACCGCCTTTATTTGCAGGCGATAGTGCCGATGTTCAATTTTAAGACGTTAGAGCGAAGACTGATAGTCCTGCTGGTCGTACCGGTAACCCTGTTTTTACTGGTCCTGGGAGCGGCCGGCTACCGCTTCACCAGTGGCCTGTTATTCAAAGAATGGCAGGATATCGCCATCCTGCGCCTGGAGCGGGACGCCCACCAGATGGATATGCGGCTTAACGGGCAGATCAAATGGATGGAGGAATTCGCCCGGGCCGGGCAGAACCCTCAAGGCCAGGAAATCCAATCTTGGCTCCTGGCCCAGGAAAAGACCCAGCCCGGCGTCGTCCAGGTCAACTTGGCCTGGAAGAAGGCGGCCGAGCCTCAAAGCCCGGCGGTCGTCCCGGAGCGATCGGCAGGAATCTCTTCCATAGGTTACTTTTACCCGCCGGATGGGAAAACTGTGGGGATAGGGGGGGAACTCCTGGACGCGGGCGGCAAGCCCTTGGGCCGGCTTGAAGTGATCTTGAGCTATGACTACCTGATGCAGGACATCCTCCAGGAGGGCTGGCTGGTGGCCCAAATGGCCTGCCTGGTAAGCCAGGAGGGGTATTACCTGGCCCACAGCAGTTCCGCCATGCAAGCCCGGCACTGTCTCGGGGAGACCCAGGATCCTCTGGAGCTGGCCATGATCAAGGCCATGAGAGAGAAGCCTTACGGCACCATCATGGGAAAAGATCGGGTGATCGGGTATTACAAGCTCCACGCCGCCCCGTGG
>JBEKDQ010000424.1:0-1696 GCA_050014275.1 Desulfobaccales bacterium
ACCAACTCATGCCGGAGCGGGAGTTGGCCCAGGCCCTGGGCGTGAGCCGGCCCACGGTGCGGGAGGCCATCAGAAGGCTGGTGACCATGGGGTTGCTGGAGCACCAGCAAGGGGCGGGCACCTTTGTGCGCTCCCTTACCGCCCAGAGTGAGCACAACCCCCTGGCCGCGGCGATGGGGGGCCATGACGCCACCCTGGAGGAAATGCTGGAAGTGCGCATGGGGCTGGAGGGCCAGGCGGCGCTCCTGGCGGCCCAGCGGGCCTCCGCCGAGGACCTGCAGGTGATGGAGAAGGCCCTGGCGGCCATGCAGGCGGAGAACTCCGCCGGCCGCCTGGGGATTGACGACGACGTCTCCTTTCACATGGCCCTGGCCTTTGCCACCAAGAACCCGGTGCAGGTCTATATCATGAAGAATTTTTACAACCTGCTGCACCACGGGATCAAGGAGAACCTGCGGGCCCTCTGGGAAGAACCCGCCAGCCTGCCCATCATCTCCCGGCAGCACCGGGAGATTTATGAGGCCATTAAAGACCACGACCCGGAAGGCGCCTACCAGGCCATGAAACGGCACATCAACTTTGTCCTGGATTTTGTCCGGAATCGCCAGGTTTTATGAGGGGGCGGCGGCCGTGGCGAAAACTTCGGTATGGAAAAAGTCTTTTTCGGTTTTTTCCCGAACATTGCCTGACCAATGTGAGTATATGGACGGAAGGTCCGGCCTGCCATTAAAATGGTATTACCATCTGCCGAACTCTTAACCTTTAAACTTAGAGAGGAAAACCAGAACCGTCCCTGAGACGCCGTTGGTCCCGGAGGAGAAATGATCAGCCAAGGCTTGATTCAAGAATTTCAACAGATCCTGGGCCGGGAGCAGGTCATGGTGGGCGAAGCCGACCGGCTCACCTATGCCTATGACGCCGCGGTCCTGGAGCCGGTGCTCCCCGCCCTGGTGGTGCGGCCCCGATCTCGCGAGGCCCTGGGCCGGGTGGTTCGCCTCTGCAACGGCCACGGCCTGCCCTTGACGGTGCGGGGGGCCGGCACTAATCTCAGCGGCGGCACCATCCCCCACCCGGGGGGGGTGGTAGTCCTGACCAACGCCCTCAACCAGATCATGGAGATCAACGAACCGGACCTGTACGCGGTGGTGCAGCCGGGGGTGGTCACCGCCAGGCTGGCCGCGGCGGTGGAGGCCAAGGGCCTCTTCTATCCGCCGGACCCGGGGTCCATGGCGGTCTCCACCCTGGGGGGCAACGTGGCGGAAAACGCCGGGGGGCTGCGGGGCCTGAAGTATGGGGTCACCCTGGACTACGTCATGGGCCTGGAGTTTTTCGCGGCCTCCGGCGACCTCGTCAAGACCGGCTCCCGCACGGTGAAATGCGTCACCGGCTACAACCTCACCGGCCTCTTAGTGGGCTCCGAGGGCACCCTGGGGGTGATCTCCGAGATCATCCTGAAGCTGATTCCCCTGCCCCAGGCCCGGCGGGCCATGCTGGCCACTTTCGACCAGGTGGGCCAGGCCTCGGAGACGGTGGCGGCCATCATCGCCCACCGCATCGTGCCAGCCACCCTGGAATTTCTGGACAACTTCACCATCCGCACCGTGGAGGATTACAGCCACGTCGGGCTGCCGGTGGACGCCGCCGCCCTGCTTCTCATCGAGGTGGACGGCCACCCCGCGGTGGTGGCGGAGGAGGC
>JBEKDQ010000425.1:0-1690 GCA_050014275.1 Desulfobaccales bacterium
AGCCCGCAGGGCCTCTCGTGTTCCGGCCTGAACCCACCTTTCCAGCCACTCGGCCAAGGTTGCCCGCCAAGGCCCAAACACCAATCCGCATTTGGGGTGGCGTCAAGAGTTGTGTGTAAAAGCTGGGAGCGGGTGACGGGACCAGTGTTTATTCGTACGGTCAAAGACGCTGTAAAGGATGCGTTCACAACTGCTGCGGGTGGTAAAGGCGCACATGGTGCGGATGCGGCGACGCACCTCGACGAAGAGCCGTTCAATGACGTTGGTCGTGCGCAGCCGTTTCCAGTGGGGCTTGGGGCAATCGAAGAAGGCCAGCAGTTCTTCCAAATCGGCCTCCAAGCAGGCGACGGCCTTTGGGGCCGGCGAGTGCCAGCGGGTTTTCCATTGGCGGAAGCGAGCGATGGCTTCAGTGCGATGTGGGGCCTGGTAGATGAGTTTAGCCTCCTCCAGGCAGGCCTGCTGGGAGGCTTTGAGGTGGTTCTCCAGGTTGCGCAGTTTGTGGGCCCAACAGCGCTGGTGGGGCACGGCGGCCCACAGCCGGCCCAAGGCCTTGATCAAGCCCGGTTGGCCGTCGGTGGCGATGAGTTCCAGGAACTCTCCGTGCAGGCCGCGACTCCACAAGTTCCACAGGAATCCATACCAGGTATCTTCCCCCTCCGCTTTGACGACCTGGAAATCAATCAACTCCCGCTGGCCCTGGCGGGTGACGCCGTAAGCACACAGGACCATTCGCCGTTGGACCTTGCCCACCAGGCGGATGCGTACGCTCACCCCGTCCAGAATCAGATAGCGGTAGTGGTCTAAAAGCCGCCGGCGATGGAAGCTGGACACCGAAACATCCAGCGCCCGGGCCACGGCGCTGACCGTGGCGGCGCTGACCGCATCCTCGATGAGCGTGGCCAAGGCGTGGCCGGTCTGACGGGTGGACACCCCCAGCAGAAACACGGCTTTGAGGGCCTCGTTGATCACCGGCTCCCGGCGCTGGTAGCGCCCCAGCACTTGGGTCTGAAAATGACCCGAACGGGTCCGGGGCACCCGCAGTTCCACCACCCCCAGCCGCGTGGTCAGGCCGCGCCGATAGAAGCCGTTGGCCTGATCCACCCGCTGCTCCGAGCGCTGGTAGGGGTGAGCGTTGATAAAGCACTGCCGCTCATAGCCCATCAGCTCCTCCAGAAACTGCCGGTGCCGTTCTTTCATCAGTTGATCCAGGTCTTCAAAGAAAAACTCGGGTTTTACCGCTTGCAGCCGCCGCCAGCAGGCGGCAGGCTCGTAGGTGAGGGCTTCGCAGGCTCTCATGGGTGTATCGCCTTTCGTTAAGGTTTGGGTTCGTTGGTTCATTTAAACCCCGATACACCCGCTCTCTACGCTTTTACACAACCACTCTTACACCACCCCAGACCTTCAGACCTCCAGCCGACAGTTGAAACGCCGCGCCGGTACTGAGAGACTGGGGGAACGTAGCATCATGCACATACCGGACGGGTTCATTGATGGGAAGACCGCCGCCACCACCGCCCTGCTTTCGGCGGCAGGGGTGGGGCTGGCGCTGCGGCAGGTGCGGCGGAGGCTTCCACCCCGGCGGGTGCCGTTGCTGGGCCTGGCGGCGGCGTTCCTGTTCGCGGCGCAGATGGTCAACTTCCCGGTGGCCGGTGGAACGTCGGGGCACCTGGTGGGCGGCGCGCTAGTGGCG
>JBEKDQ010000426.1:0-1685 GCA_050014275.1 Desulfobaccales bacterium
CTGCACCGGGTCAAGGACGGGCTGCGCCATCCGCAGGTTCAGGTGAAATGGAACGCTGCATCCCAGGCCTGGCTGGAAGGCGTCTTTTCCCGGGGAGACCGGCGCCTGGCCCCGGTACTGCTGGCGGCCCACCGTCTGGGCTGCCGCCTGGACGCCTGGAGCGAGCATCTGCGGCTGGAACCCTGGCGCCAGGCCTTTAAGGAGAGCGGGGTGGACCCAGACTTTTATCTGCGGGAACGGGACCAGGACGAGGTCCTGCCCTGGGACCATCTGTCCTGCGGCGTCAGCCGGGAATTTCTGCTGCAGGAGCGGGAGCGCGCCCGTTTGGAGCTGGAGACTCCCGACTGCCGCCAGGACGGCTGCCAGGAGTGCGGAATCTGCGACCAGCAAAGGATCTCCCTGCGATTGCAACAGCCACCCGACCTCCGGCCACCACCTCCCTCAACTCCTTCCCCCGCAGCGCTTGCCGCGTCCCCTCGGCCGCTTTTTTCGTCAAGGTACCGGCTGACTTATAGCAAGCTGGACCAGTCCCGCTGGCTGAGCCATTTGGAGCTGGTGGCCGCCATTTATCGCACCCTGCGCCGCTCCGGGTTGCCCCTGGTCTATACCGCCGGCTATCATCCCCTGCCCCGGGTGTCGTTCCATGGCGCCCTGCCCGTGGGGCTGGAGTCCCTGGAGGAAACCTTGGACGTGCAACTGTCGGCCAGTCTGGAGCCCGCGCTCCTGGTGGAAACCCTCAACCGGGCCTTGCCGCCGGGCCTCCGGATTTTGGACGCCATTCTCTTGCCCCAGCGGCTGCCTCCGCCCCTTCGGGAAAGGGCGGTTTACCAGGTGGAGTCCCCGGAAGACATCTTTTCCAGGCAAACTGCCGAAGAATTTCTGGCCCGGAAGGAATTCCCGGCGATCCGGCGGCGCCCCAATAAGGAAGAGCGCACCCTGGACCTGCGCCCCCTGGTGGCCAGACTTACGGTGACGAACCCCCGCCGCCTGGAACTTCACCTGCGTCTCCGGGAGAAGGACAACCCCACGGTTACCGAGGCCCTGTCGCAGATCTTCCACCTGAACGAAGATCAGAGCCGGGAACTGCGCATTTTGAAGATGCAGAGTGAGGAGCCAGGGGCAGGGTCCGGTAATTGCCGCTCAATGGTCAGTGGCTCATGAGCCTTTGGCTCACCCCTAAATCATGAAAATGTAGCGACGCCGCCCCCGGCGCGCGGAACCGGCTACCAGAGGGTGGGTATCCAACATACTGAGAACCTTTCAAGGCAGTGGTTTAGGAAAAAGATTTTCTCCTGCATTTATGCTATGGTGGGGAAGATCACCGAGCCCAGGTTGGAAACCTGTGCCACCAAAGGCCTTAGTTGAGGCGGCGGGCATAGCCCGCCCTATGAAATGATAGAAAGAGGGGCTTTAATGCCGGCAGTGCCTGGTGTCAATGATTGATGATTAACCCTCAGGAATTCGAGGGAATGACGAAGATCCGATGTAATGACTCCACAGAGGCGCGTAGGGGCGGCGTTTCGCCGCCCTGGGCGGGGAAACCCCGCCCCTACGCCTCTGTCGTGAAAACCAGGGAGACCAATGAATTTCATTAAAACGGTTCATGGCCTGGCGGCCACACCAAAGCGATGAAAATGCTTACCAAAAAAGAGAACCACGGTTATCCTCTGGGAATGCCGGCCACG
>JBEKDQ010000427.1:0-1684 GCA_050014275.1 Desulfobaccales bacterium
ACTGGCGGGTGCCGTCGCCGTGGTGCGCGTCGGTGTCCACGATGGCGAAGCGCCGGAAGCTGCTGATCTGCCGGAGGTGGGTCAGGGCGATGACCACGTCGTTGAAACAGCAGGCGCCCCAGAACTGGCGATAGCCGGCGTGGTGGCCGCCGGCCCCGATGAAACAGAAGGCCCGCTGCAGCTCTCCCCGGGCCAGGGCCGTCATCCCCGCCACCACCGAACCCACCGACTCGTAAGCGGTGGCGCAGAAGCTGTCTTCCGCCACCAGGCGCAGGATTTCCGGGGCGTGCACCTTGAGGATCAGCTCCTCGGAGGCGCGTGGGGCCTGGAACATCCTGACGTTGGCCTTTTCCAGCAAGGATTCCAGGGCCTCGGGAAAATCCCGCAGCCGGTTGCCGATGGTCAGATAGCTCTTGCGGCTGAAAGATGGATGGTAGAAGATGCCTACTTCCTTCATGTCTGGAAATCCCCAATCATCAGGTCCCGAACTTATCTCCCACCTGCGGCTGTTTAGCGGCAATAAATTCAGGCGCCTTCACCTTCCCCAGCTCCTTGGTGCGGAAACGGTTGACCGAAATGGCGCCGCCGGCCACCGCCAGCTTAAGGCCCCGGTCGCTCACCGCCAGAATCTCCCCGGCCGCGGCCTGGGGAGATTCTTCCAAAAAGGCGGCGTTGTAAAGCTTAACCTTTTCGCCCCGGAAGGTGGTGGTGGCCCCGGGCTGTGGGTCGCAGCCCCGGATGAAATTGAAGACCCGCACGCCTGGCTGGCTCCAGTCCAGTCCGGCCACCCGTTCGTCGCAGGGAGGCTCGTAGGTGCCTTGGGAATGGTCCTGGGGAATCCGGGGGGCCTGGCCCTGGGCGAGCAACTCCACTGCTTCCAGGAGCGCCGCCACCCCCAGGGGATAAAGCTTGTTGAAATAGATCTCTCCGGTGGTCTCGGAAGGGCCGATCTCCACCATCTTTTGCAGTAGGATGTCGCCAGTGTCGATCCCCCGGTCCACCCAGAAGATGGTGAGCCCGCTGTGGGTTTCGCCGTTGATTACCGCCCAATTGATGGCGCTGGAGCCCCGACGACGGGGCAGGAGTGAGGGGTGATAGCCGATGGAGCCCAGCTTCGGGGCGTTGAAGACCCGGGGCGGGATGATGTCGGTGACAAAGGCCAGCACCCCCAGGTCGGCCTTCAAGGAGACCATGGCCTCGTAAGCCTCAGGGTCCCGAAGATGGGCCGGCTGGAAAACCGGCGCCCCGGCGGCCTGGGCCGCCTCCTTCAAGGGGTCGGGTCTGGCGCCCCGATCCGGCGGGCAAAAGACCCCCGGCACCTCATGGCCATGCTCCAGCAACCCTTTCAAGACGTCGGCGCCGAAAGCCGCCTGACCTAACAAGGCGATCCGCATGGCAGCCCTCCTCTGCTGCGAAAAGTTCAAAGTTCAAGGTTCAAAGTCAAGAGTAAGTGCAAGTATTTTCTCGTTCCCAAGCTCCTGTCTTGAAAAGTTTTCATGTAAAGTGCGCACTGCGCACCATAAATATGCGTAATTCTGTATATTTTTGGAGGGTCGAAGGCTCAGGAGCGATTGTTTCCATTTTTCTGCCTTGTAAATTTTCTGAGTATGCGGAATATCCACCCTCTGGTTGCCGGTTCCCGCGCCGCCGAGGGCGGCGGCGCGACATTTTCATGATTTACGGG
>JBEKDQ010000428.1:0-1680 GCA_050014275.1 Desulfobaccales bacterium
GGTTGACTCCGGCCAGCGGCAAGCGGTGCAGGAAGGCCAGGGTCTTGGCCACGGCCATCCCGATGACCAGGGCGCCGATGAGCCCGGGCCCCTGGGTCACGGCCAGGCCGTCCAGCTCTTTAAGGGTCACTCCGGCCTGGTCCAGGGCCGCCTGGATCACCGGCAGGATGTTCTCCAGATGCCGCCGGGCCGCCAGCTCCGGCACCACCCCCCCGTAGGCGGCGTGCAACTCGAACTGGGTGGCCACCACCGAGGAGAGGATGCGCCGGCCATCCGCCACCACCGCGGCCGCGGTCTCATCGCAGGAAGTCTCGATGCCCAAGATAAGCATTTTTTTCAGTGGCGCGCCGCGGCGCTATCCGGGCTTTCTGAGATGACCAGGTGAGGCCTGAGGTTCTCCAGTTTTTTCAGGCCGATGCCGGAAACTTGCAGCAGGTCGTCGATCTTCTTAAAGGGGCCATTGGCCTGGCGGTAATCAATGATGGTTTGGGCCAGGGCCGGGCCGATTCCGGGGAGGGCCTTAAGATCGGCGGCACTGGCGGTGTTCAGCTCCAGGGGCAGGCCCAGGGTGAGGAGTTGGGCGCCGGCCATGCGACTCAGCTGGTAATGCCGATCCGGGCTGATCGTAACCAGGCTGCCCGAAGTGATTTTGTCTATTTTGTCAGTCTGGTCAGGATCAGGGGCGGGCGGGGCCATCCCCGGGCCGCCGCCCTGACGCCAGACCTCCGCCAGGCTCGGAGAGTGTTCGAAGGAATAAACCCCTGGCGCGGCCACCGCGCCGCGCACTTCCACAAATACCGGGTTGAGGTCTTGTCCCAGGGGCGGGGGAGGTGAGGGACCCAAACCGAAATTGGCCCGCCAGGCCCATAATAGTAAAAGGCCCGCCCCCAGCAGCAAAATGACTCCCAGTTGTGACCGGCTGAAGCAGGGGAGGTTTTTCATATGTTACGAGGTCTCGCTTTTAGGAAAGAATATATATATGGCCGCCGGAAGGGAGGGGCGCCCCGCGCCCAATACGGAGAACCGAAGCGGTGGTTTGGCGTTTCTAAGCGAAAAACGAAAACTCAAAAAAGCGGGCCCGAGGCCCGCCCCACCGGAAGATCGGGACAAAGGCCGGTCAGCGGGCCTGCGCTTCGTCCTTGAAGAGCTTATAGCTGATGCCATCCACCAGGGCGGTCCAGGAGGCCTCGATGATGTCATGGGAAACCCCAACGGTGCCCCAGCGGTCGTGGGCGTCCCGGGACTCGATGAGGACCCGCACCTTGGCGTCGGTGCTGCCGGTGCCCGGTAGGACCCGCACCTTAAAATCCTCCAGGCGCATCTCGGCCAGCCGCGGGTAGAAGCGGAGCAAGGCCTTGAGCAGGGCCTTGAACAGGGCATTCACCGGGCCGTTGCCCATGGCCGCGGTGTGTACCTCATGGAGGCCGACCCGCACCCGGATGGTGGCTTCCGCCACCGGCATATCCTCGTCCCCCACCTTCTGGTCCACCACCCGGTAGCTCAGGAGGCGAAAGTAATCCCGATATTGGCCCAGGGCGGCCCGGAGCAGCATCTCCAGGGAGGCCTCGGCGCTTTCGAACTGGTAGCCTTCGGCTTCCAGGTCCTTGACCCGCTCCAGGATGGTTTGCAGGGCTTCGGTGCTCTTGGGCGGCATCTTCAGGTCCATCTCCTGGATCTTCT
>JBEKDQ010000429.1:0-1670 GCA_050014275.1 Desulfobaccales bacterium
ATCTCCAGGTCGGGGCGCAGGTGCAGGATCTGCACCCGGCGCCGCAGACTGCCAGTGCCGATGCGCCCACCCGCCGGGATTGCCTTAAGGTTTGGATAGCGGTTGGAAATGAAGGCGTCCCGATGATCCTCCCGGATCGGTACCGCACCCAGCATCAGGCCGGGCGGCACTTGGGCGGGTAGATCCTTGAGGCTATGCACCGCCAGGTCCACCTGGCCCGAGAGCAGGGCTTCCTCGATCTCCTTGATGAACAGGCCTTTGCCCCCCACCTGGGCCAGGGGGATGTCCCGGATGGTGTCTCCGGTGGTCTTGATAATCACCAACTCCACCCGGCAGTGGAGATGACGTCCGGTTAGCTGTTCCTGGACCCAGCGGGCCTGGGCCAGGGCCAGGGCGCTGCCCCGGGTGCCGAGGCGGATCTTAGCTTCCAGTGGCGGCGCAGGCATCTTATCTAGGCGTCAGCGAGCCTTAGCCGCAGGTGCTGCAGGAACCCGAGGAGCAGCTGGAACAGGACGCTCCCTTGGGACTGGAGGCCGCGGTGAACTTATAACCCACTTTGGCGGCGCAGGGGCTCATCAATTTGGTTACTTTGCTCTGGCTACAAAAAGGGCACTCCACCTGCGGATCGCTGCCAAAAACCAGCTTCTCGAAATCCTGGTTGCAAGCCTGACAATGAAACTCAAAGATCGGCATGGAAGAACTCCTGGGTCGAATTTTTTTGAGGAAGGGCAAGGGAGTTTTTCGTTTTTTCGTTTTTTTGTTTTTTTGTAAGGGCAAGGGCTCCTGCCCTTAGTCCCCTCCTAATTAGTATTATAACCTATTTCTTCTCGATCCGCACCGCGGCCCCTTCGGGGACCAGTTTGAGGCAGCAGGGATCGCCCAGGAGGCGGCCCACCAGGTTGACGGCGCTGGCCGGCCGTATCTCTCCCGGGACGCTGGCGGGGGTGAGCCCAAAAAAGATGCAGAAGGCCCGGCCGGTGGGCCAGTAGCCCAAGTCCCCCACATTCACGGTCACCGCCGCGGTGTCGTCCAACTCAGCCACTACCTGCGGCACGGGGAAGTAAATCTCCTCCCCCCACCGGTGGGCGTCGCCCTGGAGGGGCAATGCTTGGGCCAGAGCCTCGGCGGTGGCAGAGTCATTGAGAAGGCCTTCCAGACGCAAGTCATTTATCAGAATCATGATTTCCATGGGCATGGTCATCCTCCATTTCTTCGATTACCAGGGCGGCCAACATTGGCAAGAGCAGTTCGTGATGGCCGGTCAGGGCGTAGCCCCGGCCCGCGGCGGCGGTGGGCCGGCGCACCACGTTGGTCAGAGGCCGGTAATGCTGGATAAAGTCGAGGTTGACGGTGGTCAGAGGCGACACTTGGTGACCCAGGTTGCGGGCCAGGGTGAGGGCCTTCAAGAAGACCTCCGGCATGATTACCGCGGACCCCAGGTTGAGATAGACTCCCTGCGCCAGGCGGCTGACCAGGGCGGCGAATAGACGGAAATCGAAATGGGTCGCAGCCCCCAGGGCCTCCGGGTCCACTGAGGGGTGGAGGTGAATGATGTCGGTGCCCACCGCCACGTGCACTGTCAGAGGCAGGCTTAACTCCGAGGCCGCCCGTAGCAGGCTCTCATCTTTGAAGGGAAAGTCTGACTCCAGCAGGCGAAGGCCCACCGCCTC
>JBEKDQ010000430.1:0-1667 GCA_050014275.1 Desulfobaccales bacterium
CCGCCCTGGGTCAGGATCTCCAAGGGCTGAAGATCGGGGTGCCCCGGGAGTATTTCGGTCCCGGCCTGGACCCGGAGGTGGAGGCGGCCATCAGGTCCGCCCTGGGGACCATGGGCGGCCTGGGGGCCGAGATCCTGGAAGTGAGCCTGCCCCACACCGAGTACGCCGTGGCTACCTATTACATGGTGGCGGTGGCCGAAGCCTCCTCCAACCTGGCCCGCTATGACGGGGTGAAATACGGCTTTCGGGCCGAAGGGCGCAACCTCATGGAAACCTACCTCAACACCCGCACCGAAGGGTTCGGGGCCGAGGTGCGCCGGCGCATCATGTTGGGCGCCTATATCCTGTCCGCCGGCTACTATGACGCCTATTACAAGAAAGGCACCCAGGCGCGGGCCTTGATCCGGGGAGATTTTGAGGCGGCCTTCCGGGAGTGCGCCCTGATCGCCTGCCCGGTGTCGCCCACCCCGGCATTTCGCCTGGGGGAGAAACTGGCCGACCCCCTGACCATGTACCTGTCGGACATCTTCACCATCTCCGCCAACCTGGCCGGTATTCCCGGGATCTCGGTGCCCTGCGGCTTCAGCTCCCGGGGCCTGCCCATTGGCCTGCAACTCCTGGGGCCGCCCTTCGCGGAGTCCGAAATATTCAGGGCAGCCTATGCCTTTGAGCAGGCTACCGACTTCCACTGCCGCAAGCCGGCGTTTTAGCGCAATGGCGGCTCGCGGGACGAGATTTTCGGTTACCGAGAGGAAAGCCTGGATTCTTAGTCTGAAACACAGAAAACAGAAAACATTCTCTACCAGAGGCCCGCAACACTGAGCCTCTCTTTGAAGTCCGGGGGAGAGACGAAGATCCAGGCTGTCAGGCCGTGAGTCCGGGCCGCGGCCACAAAATCCTCCTTATCCTCGATATACAAGATCCGAGCCGGCGGTAGCCCGACCTCCCGGAGCAGGGCCTGGAAGATCGCCGCCTCGGGCTTGCGGCTGCCCACCCGGTAGGAGAGGATCAGGGCCCGGAAATGCTTGAGCAGCGAGGCAAAGCGCTTCCGGACATAACGGAAGTGCAGGGGATTGGTGTTGGAGAGCAGATAGAGGGGGTAGCGCCGCGCCAGGCGGGCCACCACCTCCTGCATGTCTTCCAAAGGGTCGAAGATCTCATTCCACAGATCCCGGAAGCAGGGAAAAGGCAGGTCCAGGCGCAAGCGGGCCTGGAGGCGCCGGTGGAATTCCCGGGAGGAGAGGCGGCCGCGGTCATAGCCGGGCTCCAGGCGGCTGAGAAACACCGCGGCGTAAATCTCCTGGGGCGGGCAGCCGGCCAGTTCGGCCAGACCCCGGCAAAAACGCAGGTGGTCCACCTTGACCAGGACATTGCCCAGGTCGAAGGCAAGGGCGTCGATGGGCGGAGAGGTGGAGGTCATAGCCAAGAAATTTATAGCTAAAGAATTAGGAATGTCTTAATTATTGTCCCCTTCGGGGAATGGGAGAAAAACCCTCGCCTTCAGGCGAAGACTTTAGTAGGCTTGCGGTGCCATGGAAAACTACCGCAAGACCTCACATTCCGTTTACGATCTGAAGTACCATCTGGTTTGGATCACCAAGTACCGCAAGCCGGTTATCTTTGGAGACGTGGCCATTCGTTTACGTGAGCTCATCCGGGAGATATGC
>JBEKDQ010000431.1:0-1655 GCA_050014275.1 Desulfobaccales bacterium
TTCATCGCCCCCGCCTCCTTCGGCTTCATGTTCTCCATCAAACTGGTGGCCATGGTGGTGCTGGGGGGGATGGCCAGCATCTGGGGCTCGCTTCTGGGGGCCGGGGTGCTGACGGTGCTGCCGGAGGTGCTCACCGTGTTCCACGATTTCGAAGTGGTCATCTTCGGGGCGATTCTCATGGTGGTGATGATCTTCCTGCCCCGGGGCCTGGTGCGGGGCCTTCTGGACCTCAGGGAATTCCGGCGCTACAAACGGAAAGGGAGTTATATTCCCTGAAATCCCGCACCCGGAGACCGGCGGAAGCGAGCGATGAAGATGCTTTGGCCCATTTTGGGAGCGACCCTCCCTGGATTCCCGCACCTGGAGACCGGGAGGACCCGGATAAATTTCCGGGCTCCCTGGGTCCCGGTGCTTAACCCCTGGTTTTTATGAGCTCTCCACCCAGCCAAACCCTATTGGAATTACAAGAGGTGAGCCTGGCCTTCGGCGGCCTGCAGGCGCTGGAGCGCGTCAGCCTCCAGGTGAACCGGGGCGCGGTAAAGGCGATCATCGGTCCCAACGGCGCCGGCAAGACCACCCTATTTAACCTGGTGAGCGGCTTTTTAACTCCCCAGCAGGGCCGAGTCTTCCTTAACGGAGAAGAGATCCAGGGCCTGCCGGCCCACGTCATCGCCCGGCGGGGGGTGGCTCGCACCTTCCAGTTGGTGCAGCTCTTTGACCATATGACGGTCCTGGAAAACGCCATGGTGGGCCGCCATCGCCTGAGCCGCGCCGGCCTCCTGGCCGGGGCCCTGCAGCTCCCCCGGACCCGGGCCGAAGAACAGGAGATCCGCGCCAGGGCCATGGAGACCCTGGAGTTCGTGGGCCTGGACTCCCGGGCCCACCAGTCCGCGGCCGTCCTGCCTTTGGGGCTCAAAAGGCTGCTGGAGATTGCGCGTGCCTTGGCGGCGGCCCCCACCCTGCTGCTCCTGGACGAACCGGCCTCGGGCCTGGACGGCGCCGAAACCGAGAAACTCCAGGAGATGATCCTGGACCTCAAGGAAGGGGGCCTGACCACCCTCCTGGTAGAGCACGACATGGGCCTCACCATGGAGGTAGCCGACGAGATCGCGGTGCTTAACTACGGCCGCCTCATCGCTGAGGGCCCACCCCGGGCCGTTCAGAAGAATCCGGAGGTGATCGCCGCCTATCTGGGGACGGATTGGCAGGTTTAGGGGAGGGTTTTCCGTTTTCCGTTTACGGTTGAAAAATGCTTTGTGGCACAGGCTTCTCGCCTGTGCGAGATAAAATTGATAATGCTCTTTAAAAGGTAGCCGCAGGCTTCAGCCTGCGCTTTCTTGATATTTCTATCAGGCCATGGTTAAATTGATAAGCGAAGGATAAATCCTGGAAGTCCGCCTGTTAAAGATTTGCCTTGGCATCTATGGGTTGATTTGATGATTAATATTCACTTGTGGCTCTTTAATCGGAGGTAACCATGGAAAAGTCACAGAAATATACACACGAACATATATTTGGTCCAAGAGTAATACTTTACAAGGAAGATTTGGGGCAATTAGCCGAATTATTTAAAACGCTTATTGATTTTGCTCCGATCAATATGCTATAATTAATTAAAATAAATAGCTAATTGGAGCAAAATCATGCAACAGAAA
>JBEKDQ010000432.1:0-1632 GCA_050014275.1 Desulfobaccales bacterium
CGACGGCCTCCAGACCCGGGATTTCGTTTGCGTGGAGGACGTGGTGGCGGCCAACCTGGCGGCCCTGGATTATCCCCGGGCCGGGGTCTTTAATATCGGCACCGGGCGGGAGACGGACATCCTTACGCTCTATCGCCAGCTTCAGGGAATCATCGGCTCCCCCGGGGGGCCGGCGCATGGCCCGGCCAAGTCCGGGGAACAGCGCCGCAGCGCCCTGGACAGCACCCGGGCCAGGAAACTGCTGGACTGGCGACCCCGCCTGACCCTGGCCGAAGGTCTGGCCCGTACCGTAGCCGCCTTTCGGGAGCGGGGTTAACCACCGGCTCATTATGTTTTTGGGCGGGCCCTGCCCACTTAAAGTCCAGCCCAATTCTCGGGCCGCACCCTCCTTAACGTTTATCTCCCCTTGTCAGACCAGAGATGATGATTTAGAATCATAGATTGTTTGCCATCCAGTAGGGGCGACAGTGGCACATGCTTCCGGCCGCTGATGGGGCCGCCCGTGTAGAGTGGGCCCTGCCCGCCCTAAGGTTTGCAATCCAAAGAAGTCTTGAGCGGATAGGAAAGGCATGGAAATGATGATCGAAGTCCGGGACCTGACTAAATATTACGGCCCGCTGCTGGCCGTCGAACACCTCGACTTTCAGGTGGCGGCCGGGGAGATCGTGGGGTTCCTGGGTCCCAACGGCGCTGGCAAGACCACCACTCTGAGAATGCTGGCGGGTTATCTGGCACCCACCTCCGGCATCGCCCGGATCAACGGCTTCGACTGCGTCGAGCAATCCCTGGAGCTGAGGCGTTCCCTGGGGTATCTGCCGGAGAACGTCTCCCTCTATCCGGACCTGACGGTGGTCCAGTTCCTGCGGTTCGCCGCCCAGGCCAAGGGGGTGGAGGCTGCGGGGCGGGAGGTGGAAATCCGCAGGGTCATGGCGGCCTGCGCCCTGGAGGAAGTGGAGGGCAAGCTGGTGGCCGCCCTGTCCAAGGGCTTCCGGCAGCGCCTGGGCCTGGCCCAGGCCCTGCTGCACCAGCCCCCGGTGCTCATCCTGGATGAACCCACCATTGGCCTGGATCCTTCCCAGATCGTGGAGATTCGCGACCTCATCAAGAATCTGGAGGGCGCCCACACGGTGATCCTGAGCAGCCACATCCTGCCAGAGGTGGCCCAGTTGTGCCAACGAGTGATCATCATCAACCGGGGCCGGATCGTGGCCAGCGATACCCCGGAGAATCTCTCCCGGCAATTGGGCCAGGGCGCCCGCATCAGTCTGACGGTGCAGGGCCCGGAGGCCCTGGTCACCGCAGCCCTGCAGGCGGTCCCGGGGGTGGCCCGGGTTAATAACCGGGGGGAGGGCCGCTACCTGGTGGAAGGCGGCAATGACCAGGACTTAAGACCGGAATTGGCCCGGGTGCTGGTGCAGCAGGGCTTCGACCTGCTGGAATTGAAAGCCCAGGAATTCACCCTGGAGGAGGTTTTCCTCAACCTGGTGACTGAGGAGGAGACCGAGGCAGAGTCATGAAAAATTTCAGCGGTTTTGCGGCATTGCTCAAAAAGGAGCTCATCATCTATTTCGCCGGTCCCATCTTCTACATCACCGGCTTCTTCTTCCTGTTGCTGACCGGATATTTTTTTTA
>JBEKDQ010000433.1:0-1631 GCA_050014275.1 Desulfobaccales bacterium
CCTGGGCCTCATCGCCATCCGGGAAGATGAGGACACCGCCATGGTCATGGGGGTCAAGGCTCCCCGGGACAAGACCAAGGCCTTTTTGATCTCCGCTTTTTTCCCCGGCCTCATCGGCACCCTCTATTTCTTTAAGAATGGCAACGTGCAGCCCGAAGACGCCTTCAGGTTTCAAATGTCCCTGGAGGTCCTGGTGATGGTGATGCTGGGAGGCATGGGCACGCTGCTGGGGCCGGTGCTGGGGGCCTTCGCCTATGAGCGGCTGCGGGATTACCTCCTCACCAGCGTTCTCTTTAAGAACCTGCATCTGGCCACCACGGGCCTGATTCTCCTGCTCATCGTCCTCTTTGTCCCCGGGGGCGGGGTGGGCTGGCTTAGGAAGCGCTTTCCGGGGTTGCGGAGATGGCTGGAATGATCCTCCAGGTTCAGGAAGTCTCCAAGAGATTTGGCGGCCTGCAGGCCCTGCTAAGCGTGAGCTTTGATCTGTCCGAGGGGCAGATCCTGGGGCTCATCGGCCCCAACGGCGCGGGCAAGACCACCCTGTTCAACGTAATCAACGGGGTCTATCACCCCAGCAGCGGCCAGGTGATCTTCCGGGGGGAAAAGATTACCGGCCTGCCCTCCTACGAGGTAGCCCGGCGGGGTCTGGCCCGGGCCCACCAGGTGGTCCGCCCCCTGAACGATCTCACCGTCCTGGAAAATGTCATGGTGGGGGCCTGTTTCGGCCGGGAACGCCACTCCCTGGGCCGGGCCGCCTCCCAGGCGGAACAGGCCCTGGCGCAGGTGGGCCTGGCGGACCGGGCCCAGCGATTGGCGGGCGGCCTCAACGTGGCGCAAAAGAAACGCCTGGAGCTGGCCCGGGCCCTGGCGGCCCGGCCTTATCTGCTGCTGCTGGACGAGGTCCTGGCCGGCCTCAACCCCTCGGAGATCGCCAACATGATGCAGATCATCCGGGACATCCGGGGTCAGGGCTACTCCATCCTGATGATCGAGCACGTCATGCAGGCGGTCATGAGTATTTCGGACCAGATCATCGTCCTGGACTACGGGCAGCTCATCGCCACGGGCAGCCCCCAGGAAGTGGCCGGCAACCCTCAGGTCATCGAGGCTTACCTGGGGGATCCGGAAATGACGGCCCGGCTTCTGGCCGAGTGAGGCGGTTTTCGGTTGCAGTTGGCTTTTTTCAGTTAAAGGCAAAGGCTAAACTAACTAAATGAATCTCTTAGAAGTCAAGGATATCACTTCGGGCTACGAAGGGGTCCAGATCCTCTGGGGGGTGAACCTGCGTCTGGAGCAGGGGAAGCTAACCACCCTGGTGGGTTCCAACGGGGTGGGCAAAACTACCCTGTTGAAAACCGTGATGGGGCTCCTGCGCCCCTGGCAGGGCGCCGTCACCTTTGACGGCCGGGATGTCAGCCAGTGGCCGGCCCACGCCCGGGCCAAGGCCGGCATGGTCCTGGTCCCGGAAGGGCGCCAGCTCTTCACGGAAATGACGATTATGGAGAACCTGGAGATGGGCGCTTTTTCCCGTCGGGCCAGGCCGTCCTTTCAGCAAAATCTGGAGAAGGTCTTCGAGCTTTTCCCCCGCCTCAAAGAGCGGGCCCGGCAGAAGGCCGGCACCCTGAGTGGCG
>JBEKDQ010000434.1:0-1618 GCA_050014275.1 Desulfobaccales bacterium
AGAATGCTGTATCCCAGGACGGCCGGAATTTCGATAGGGAGACCGGAGAGATGCTGAATAAGATAGGCCTGGGTTTTGGTTTCCGGGCCGGGAATCCTTTAGGCCAGGACCGAGGGAGGGGCGGGTCATAGCGGCGCACCAGGGGCAGCAGACAGGTGGTGTTGGGGGTGGAGGGAGTGGGGGGTTGCACTGTCTGCGTCTGAAGGCACGGCTCACGAGCCTGAAAAGCCCCGATGCCCCCGACCCCTACTAACCACCCTTGGCAGGGTCCCTTCGATCGTTTTGACACCTGCCTCCCCCGTGTTCAATCGCGGGGAGGCCATCCCAGAGATCGGCCTGAGCCTCTTTGCCGGCCTTGGCGATCCAGTCGCGCCGAGCAAGGTCCGCCAAGACCAACCCCACAACATGGCGATCATCGTCCTGGGCGTGGGGGAGGCCCTGGGGCTGCGGCTGCGGTCTGGACAGGGGCAGGCGAAGGGGAGGCGGGCGCCTTGGACGGGAAGGTGGTAAGTGGGGATGGTGCACGCCGGCGGCCAGGGTTAGCACCATGGTCAAGGGCAAGAGCAAGGCTCGGGGCCCAGGACTCCCCGGGGTAAGAGGTGGCTGCTAATGTCTGGAGAGGCCTGAGACACACCAGAATGAGAGATAAGGGCGGGACCCTTTACCCTTTACCCTTCACCCGGGAAGATCGTGCGGAAATGGCCCATCTAAGCAAGGCTCTGTGGCGGAATTGGGGCATTCTGGAGGGAAGTATCAACCCCACGGGCTCGGGGAAGGAGCGGCGGTCCCTGATCCTGGTGGTGCGGGAATCACCCCCACGAGCGCGGGGGCGGGGAGCTCAAGGAAAGTTTCCTGAAGCTGGTGGGAGCCGCCTGGCGACCCGGCAGCCCGGGTCCACCGGCTAACCCCCTTCTTAGGCCCTAATCCCCCGAAAATGACCCTCTGAGAAGCCCCAGGAGAGGCGATTGCGGGGAGGGCCGGGGAAAAGGCAGTTGCCAGTGATCAGTGATTCAGTTATAAACCCAGATACCTTCTAAACTCCGATCATACTACAAGCACTGGAAAATTTTATCCAGGCACTCCACCGGCTATAATAACCCCTCTCGACGCAAGCGCGCCACGACCCCGGCCGTTGATTGGCTCCGGTCCATGGTATAAAAATGTAGCCCCGGCACACCAGCGCCGATCAGCTCTTTGCATTGCTCAAAAGCAAAGTCAATGCCGAAGTTGAGCAGCGTCTGGATATCACCCTCCGGCAAGGCTGCCAATCTTTGCCGCAAATCGTCACTGATGCTGGCCCCGCAGAGTTTGGCCAGATTGTCCATCATCTTGAGACTGAAAATCGGCATGATGCCGGGCACAATGGGGACCTTGAGTCCCAAGCTACGACAGGTGGCCACAAAATCGAAATAATAACGGTTGTCGTAAAAATAATTGGTAATGATATATTCGGCCCCTTTATCCACCTTGAGCTTCAGGTACTCCAGGTCTTTTTGCTTGCTCTCGGCCTCAATGTGGCCCTCCGGATAACCAGCCGCTCCCAGACAGAAGTGATAGCGTGGGCGAATAAACTCCAGCATATCCGAGGCATGGGGCAAACTGGCGGAATGGGGCTTAA
>JBEKDQ010000435.1:0-1617 GCA_050014275.1 Desulfobaccales bacterium
TTTGCCGAGCTAACTGAGAAGCGACTCCGTCGCGGTGTCTTTCGCAGCGTCTTGGACCTGATCGATGCAATCGATGCTTATCTAGAAGAGAGAAACCAGGACCCTAAACCTTTCCTCTGGACCAAAACTGCTGACGAAATTCTGGACAAATTGGCACCTCTTTATGTAAAAAATGTATAGCTAATTATGATACAGACCACTAGTGTGGTGCTTTGAAAATAGTATGGCATTAAATTAAATGAAAACCTAAGTTCCAAGGGTATTAAAGTCCCCCTTTGGAAAATGGGGATTTAGGGGATTTCAGGAGATTATTTTAAATCCCCCCTGCCCCAGTAGTGTCCGGCAAGGTTTTTGCTATGAGGCAGGCAGTAGAGAATTGTTTGTAGGTATGCCCACTATCTAATCAATTCATGGAATTTACAAGCTATTTCCCTCCGGGCTCAGCATCAGAAAGCGGAATTATTGCATAGCTAATACTCTGCTCCTGGTCCTGGTGGACGCACCAGGGGCACGAAGCGCACCGGCAAGCGCTCCTCCTCCTTAAGCTCCCCCCGCACCTTGCGCAGCCGCACCAGGGTTTGGTCGCAGCTCCCCTCCCCCAGGGGGACAACCAGGCGGCCCCCCTCCTTGATCTGTTCGCTCAGGGCCGGCGGCACCCGGGGAGCCGCGGCGGTGACCAGGATGGCGTCGAAGGGAGCTTCCTCGGGCCATCCCTTCCAGCCATCCCCGGTTTTTACCCGAACCTGGCGATAGCCCAGCTCCTGCAGACGGAGCGCGGCGGTCCGGGCCAGCTCCGGCCTGATCTCCACGGTGAAGACCTGAGCGGCGAGTTCCCCCAGGACCGCGGCCTGGTAGCCCGAACCGGTCCCCACCTCCAAAACCTTATCGCCGGGGTGCACTCCGGCCCATTGGCTCATCAGGGCGACGATGTAAGGCTGGGAGATGGTCTGGTCCTGGCCGATGGGGAGGGGTTCGTCCCCGTACGCCTGGGAGGCCAGGGCTGGCGGTACGAAGAGGTGCCGCGGCACCTTACCCATGGCTGCCAACACCCGGGGGTCGCTAATCCCCCGGCTCAGGAGCTGCCGGGCCACCATGGCGCGGCGAGCCTCGTCATAGTCCGGGGGCCCCTGGCAGGCCCCGGAAAGCAGCCCTGCCGCCAGCAGCGCCAGGGAGAACCACCAGATCAGGACCAGCTTCCTGCTCATGGCCTGGACTCCGTTACGAGACGGGCGGCGGTCTTGCCCCGGGAGGTCGCCATCCCCCCGGCGGGAGGCTCTCCGGCCGCAGCCACCTTAACCGCGGCCAGCCCGAACTCCGCCTGTTCCCTCAGCATTTTCCGGCAGATCGCCCGGGCCAGCAACCGGTGCCCCTGGCTCTGCAAGTGGCCGCTGTCGGCGAAATAGGAGGGACCAACCTCTCCTTTGAATACCTCTCTCATGGAGAGGTGGTATACCCCGGGACCGGTCAGGGCAGCGCACATGGCGTCCAGGCCGTGATCGCTCAGGTATGGGGGCCGGCCTTCGTCCCTCTCTACCCGGCACTGGGAGATCAACAGCAGGGGAATCCGGAGGCGGCGCACCAGGGCCACGTTCTCCGCCATGGTCTCCTGGGCCAGGC
>JBEKDQ010000436.1:0-1617 GCA_050014275.1 Desulfobaccales bacterium
GGTAGTCCGGGCCAGCGAAGTCATCATGCAGTTGGAACCCAAACCCGGCCGGGGCTTCGACAGCGAGGATGTCGACTACATCAACCCCGACGTCCACGTGGAGAAGGTAGGCAACGACTACGTCATCCGCTTGAACGAAGACGGCCTGCCCAGGCTGCGGATCAATTCCTTCTACCTGGAGGCTATGCGGGCTCCCGGCCAGTTGCCGGAGGGGGTGCGTAGCTACATCCAGAAACACCTGGACAATGCCCTGTGGTTCATCCGCAGCATTCATCAGCGTCAGAAGACCCTGTACAAGGTGACTGAGAGCATCGTCCGCTACCAGCAGGAGTTTCTGGATCACGGGCTGTCGCATCTCAGACCCCTGACCCTGCGCCAGGTGGCCGAGGACGTACAGATGCACGAATCCACCATTAGCCGGGTGACCACCCATAAGTACGTCTACACCCCCCAGGGAATCTTCGATCTGAAGTTCTTTTTCAACAGCGGCATCAACATGAATCTGGGGGAGCAGATCGCTTCGGAGAGCGTCAAGGATAAGATCCGGCAGATCGTACACTCCGAAAACCACGAAAACCCCTGGAGCGACCAGGAGATTGTAGACCTGTTGCGCCGGGAGGACATCCTCATCGCACGGCGCACCGTTGCCAAATACCGCGGCATGCTGGGAGTGCTCTCCTCCAGCAAACGCAAGAAGCCTGGATTCCGGCGCAAAACCACGCCCGAGAATCAGACCCATTAATCCCGCCGCGGCCCAAGGCCATCTCACGGGAGGAGCATATGCAGATATCCGTCACTTTTCGGCAAATTGAGCCCTCCGAGGCCCTGAAGAACTACGTCACCGACCGTTTGGGCAAGTTTAAACGTTATCTGGAAGGACCAGTGGAGGCCCACGTGGTCCTGGGTTTGGAGAAATTCCGCCACCTGGCCGACGTCACCATTGACAATAATGGCCGGATTATCAAAGGCAAAGAAGAAAATACCGACATGTATGCGGCCATCGACCTGGTGATGGACAAGATCGCCATGCAGTTGAAGAAATTCCGGGATAAACAGCGGGAGCCCAAAGGGGACCGCAGCGCCAGGTCGGCGGCGGCAGTGGCAGTGGAGGCCGAGGAGTTTCCAACCCTGCCGGCGGTGCGCCGCAAGCAGGTGGAGGTGCCGCCCCTGCTGGTGGACGATGCCTTGGAGATGATGCAAACCGGGGGGGAAGATCTGGTGGTGTTCACTAACGTGGCCAATGGCGGTTTGAGCATCTTGTACAGGCGTCAGGATGGCTCCTTCGTCCTGGTGGAGCCCGATTTGCAATAGGAGAAGCGGCGGCCCTATGAAAATCCTCGAGATCCTGGCGCCGGAAAGGATCATGCCGGACCTGCAGGCTACCAACAAGCGGGGGGCCCTGGAGGAGCTGGCCAGGAGTATAACGGACGGCCTTGACGGGCTGAGCCTGCAAAGCGTCGTGGAAGTGCTGCTGGATCGGGAGCGCCTGGGAAGCACCGGCATCGGCGACCACATTGCCATCCCCCACGGCAAGCTGCCCCAGCTCTCCCAGTTGAAGCTGGCCTTCGGCCGCAGCCTCAAAGGAGTGGACTTCGACTCCATGGACGGCAAACCGTC
>JBEKDQ010000437.1:0-1608 GCA_050014275.1 Desulfobaccales bacterium
GACGGCCTTGGCCACTTCGAAGGTCACGGTGCCCACCTTGACGTTGGGCATCAGGCCCCGGGGGCCCAGGATCTTGCCGATTTTGCCCACCTGGCCCATAATGTCCGGGGTGGCCACCGCCTTGTCGAACTCCAGCCAGCCGCCCTTGATGCGTTCGATGAGGTCTTCGGCGCCGGCGTAATCGGCGCCGGCCTCCAGGGCCTCCCTTTCCTTTTCTCCCTTGGCGAAAACCAGTACCCGCACGGTTTTCCCCAGTCCGTGGGGCAGCACTACCGCCCCCCGCACCATCTGGTCGGCGTGCCGGGGGTTGACCCCCAGGGCCACCGCCGCGTCCAAGGTTTCATCGAACTTGCTGGAGGCCGTCTGCGAGGCCAGTTCAACGGCTTCGGTAAAAGGGTAGCGGCGATTGCGGTCCACCTTGGCGGCGGCCTCCCGATATCTCTTGCCCCGTTTGGCCATCGGTAGCACCTCTTTTAGTTGTCAGTTGTCAGTTCCCAGTTCCCAGTTGCCAGAATTTTTTTACCGATAACTGGGAACTGGCAACTTGGAACTCTTACTCAATCTCAATGCCCATGCTCCGGGCGGTGCCGGCGATGCTGCGCATCGCCATCTCCAAACTGGTGGTGTTTAAATCCGGCATCTTCTGCCGGGCAATCTCCTCCAACTGGGCCTGGGTGACCTTGCCCACCTTTTCCCGTCCCGTCTCCTTGGCGCCTTTGGCCAGTTGGGCCTTCTGCTTGAGCAACACCGCGGCGGGGGGCGTCTTGGTCACAAAAGTAAAGGAGCGGTCGGCGTACACCGTGATCATCACCGGGATAATGGTTCCTTCCTGGGCCCCGGTCCGGGCATTATAGGATTTGCAGAACTCCATGATATTGACCCCGTGCTGCCCCAAGGCCGGGCCAATGGGGGGCGAAGGGTTGGCCTGCCCCGCCGGAATCTGCAGTTTGATTTGCGCTATGACTTTCTTGGCCATTTAATGCTTCTCCTTATGAGTGATCAGTGGCCAGTGATCGGTGATCAGTTTAACGGCAGGTTTAACCTTGCCGTTTTTCGCCAATAATTTTCTTAACAGCAACGATGAATAATAAGCTTTGCCCCTGCTACCCCCTGGGCGAATTGTTCGGCTTGCAAATAAGTTTGAAATGAGCCAAGTCACCTTCCATATGCAGGGTTAGTTCCTTGCCCTGATTTGCCTGTGCCATTCTTGCAATCGCCACAAGAGGCCCTGTGAATAACTACCTTATGGCCCCGCGCTTGCCAATTTTCATAAATCCACCACATTACTTAAGACCTCCCAGAAATTAATTAACTTCAAAGAGGAATTTGTTAGGTTTTCTTCAAATTGGAAACCCTCGATATTTTTTTACTGACCACTGGTCACTGATCACTGACCACTCCTAGATTTTCTCCAGTTGGGTAAACTCCAGTTCCACCGGGGTCGGACGCCCGAAAACACTGATCATCACCCGCACCCGGCCCCGGTCCGGCCGCACTTCGTCCACCACTCCGGTGAAATTGGCAAAGGGCCCGTCGTTGACCTGCACCTTGTCCCCGGTCTCGAACTTAATCTTGGGCTTGGGCCGCAACACCCCTTCCTGCATCTGG